>JBATTX010000246.1:0-2025 GCA_049670825.1 Arcobacteraceae bacterium
GTAAAAAAATCTAAATTTGGAATTTTGGATTGAAATTCTCCATCAACTTTATGTTTCGTTGTAATTAAGTTAATCATCTCATTTCTATAGTTTTCAAATGTTGTATCCATATTTCAATCCTTATATTATATATTATACAAGAACAATAATAATATAGATACATAAATACTCCAATATATTTGCCTAATTGTCCAAATCAAAAATATAGATTATATATTTATAGAATTAGGCATATAGAATGGATTTTCATTCTAGCACTAAATTCTAATTTGTTTTATAATAACAGCAACTATATCCACATCACAGGAGGAGTTATAATGAATGAAGAATCTGAAAAAAATGAAAGAAGAGATTTTATGAAAAATAGTGCATTAGTAGGAGCAGGATTAATGTTATCAAGTAGTACAAATGCAAATGCATCAAATGACGATGCAAAAATTAAAACAATGAAATGGGATAAATTATTTCCTCAAAACAAAAAAGTAGAACATACTAAAGTAACATTTAAAAATCGTTATGGAATAACTTTAGCAGGTGATTTGTATTTGCCAAAAAATCGTATCAATAAGCTTTTACCTGCTTTAGTAATAAGTGGTCCATATGGTGGAGTCAAAGAACAATCATCTGGATTATATGCACAAACTATAGCTGAAAAAGGATTTGCAGCTATTGCATTTGATCCATCTTATACTGGTGAAAGTGGTGGTGAACCTCGTAGTGTATCTTCTCCCGATATAAATACTGAAGATTTTAGTGCAGCTGTTGATTATTTGGGTATTCAATCTTTTGTAGATAAAAATAAAATTGGAATTATAGGAATTTGCGGTTTTGGAGGTATGGCTCTTAATGCAGTAGCCATTGATAAAAGAGTAAAAGCTGTTGCAGTTGCAAGTATGTATGATATGTCAAGAGTTATTTCAAGAGGATATTTTGACAAGCAAACTCTAAAAGAGCGTACTAAACTATTAGAAGATTTAAGTTTACAAAGATGGGAAGATGCAAAACAAGGAACACTCTCTTTAGGATCTCGTAATTTACCTGAAAAACTAAAAGGTGATGAACCTCAATTTTTGAAAGAGTATTTTAATTACTATAGAACTTCACGCGGCTTTCACTCAAGATCTCTTAATTCAAATGGTGCATGGACAGCAACTAATGCCTGGTCATTTATGAATATGCCTTTGATGACTTATATCAAAGAGATCTCTCCAAGACCTATTTTAATTATTGCTGGTGATAATGCTCACTCAAAATATTTTAGTGAAGATACTTATAAAGCAGCAAATGAACCTAAAGAACTTATGATTATTCAAGATGCAGTACATACAGATTTATATGACAATATAGATAAAATTCCATTTGAAAAATTAGAATCATTTTTCAATAACCATTTATCTTAAAAATTTAAATAGTTATTAGATATGAAACTTGAACTTCTATGGATTAAAATTTTTTTCTTATTATTTATCACTTTTACATATTGTAATGCAAATAAACAGGACACACAAAATATGAATAATGCAATCAATATAACTATAGGTTCTAAAACTTTTAAAGCAACACTTTATGATAATGACACAGTAGAAGAATTAAAAAAGATGCTACCACGGACTATTACTATGAATGACCTACATAGCAATGAAAAGTATTATCACTTTTCAAAACCTTTGCCAACAGACAGTAATAGCCCTAAGCTTATAAAGGCTGGAGATATAATGCTTTATGATAATTACAGTTTAGTTCTTTTTTATAAAACTTTTTCTACACCATATAGGTATACAAAGATAGGTCATATTGATGATGTTCTTGGTTTAGAGGAAGCTCTTGGTTCAGAAGATATAACTATTACATTTAATCTCAAATGATTTAGTTATCGCTCATTTATAGACACTAGGGACAAGAGATACTCTTCTTGTGCCTATTTATCCCACAGCAACCAATTTTAAAATATTATTAGGAAAAATATGAAGAAAAAAATAAAAATTAATGAAGAATCTACTGTTCCACTTTGGGGAGCAGTTTTGG
>JBATTX010000247.1:0-1719 GCA_049670825.1 Arcobacteraceae bacterium
TAATAACTCTTTAGCAAAAGACATTGATGTTTTATGTGGAAGTGCTAAAAAACACAGCTCTGCTACTTCTGAAATAGCTTGAGCATCTGCTTTTTCTACATCCATATTTATAACTTTATTTAAACAAGGGTGTAAAGTATCAATAGTAGTGTCTCCAGTACTATTTGCGATATAAGTAAGATTAAATTTTGGGTGATTTACTAGAATTTTTACAAGCTCTAAACCTGTATAGCCACTAGCTCCAACTATTGCTACATTTAACATAATTTACTCTCATCATAGTATACTTCTTCAATCTCAAACTCTTTTTTACCACCTGGAAGTTGTGCCGTGAATTCATCACCTTCACTTTTTCCTAGAAGTTGTTTTGCTAGTGGTGAATGAAATGAGATGTTTCCAATTTCAGGGTTACTATGTGATGATGAAACAATTGTATAAGTTATCTCTTTTTCAGTTGTAACATCTATAAGTTTCACTGTCGAACCAAAACTGATTTTATCATGTGCTAAAGTAGATGGATCAATGATAACAACTCTAGTAATGAGGTCTTCTAGCTCTGCTATTCTTTTATTGATATTTGCTTGATCCTCTTTTGCAGCATGGTATTCTGCATTTTCTTTTAAATCACCAAGCTGTCTAGCTTCTTCTATTGCAACTAAAATTTTAGGTCTTTGTACAAGTTTCATGTCATTTAAAGTATTTGTTAAAATAGTATAATCTTTTTCTGTCATTGGTTCTTTTTGCATAATAATTCCTATTTTTTGTTATTTTCTTTTAGTTGTCGTTTCCACTCTTTTTCAAATTTTTTTCTTTTTAAAAATGAGAGATTTTCTATAAATACATGACCCGATAGGTGTTCCATCTCATGCTGCCATGCAATAGCCAAAAAGTCTTCAGCTTCCATAGTTTGTTTTTCACCAAATCTATTGAAATATTCAACTATAATGTGCTCAGCTCGAGTAACTTCTGCATGAAAACCTGGAATACTTAAACACCCCTCGTTAAAAATTAAAACACCGTCTTTATGTGTGATAATAGGATTGATAGCTTCAATTAGGTTCTCTTGTAGTTGTTTTCCATCATCTTCATGTCCCTCATTATCTAAAGGGATATTGATGATTAAAACATTTTGATCCACACCTACTTGAATAGCTGCTAATCCTACTCCACCATACTCTTGCATTGTATCATTCATATCATCTAAAAGTGTATGAAGTTTTGTATCAAATACTTCTACATCTTTAGATTTTTTTCTTAATATCGGATTTGGATAAGTTAAAACTTCTCTTATCATATATTATCTTTCTTATTCGTGTTTAGCAATTACTTTATCAACAAGCCCATAAGCACAAGCTTCATCAGCACTCATAAAATTATCTCTTTCTGTATCAGCTTCAACTTTTGAAACATCTTGACCTGTATGATCTGCTAATAGTTTATTTAAACTATCTTTTAATCTTTGTATCTCTTTTGCTTGAATCTGAATATCAGTTGACTGACCTTGCGCACCACCTGATGGTTGGTGAATCATAATTCTTGCATTTGGTAAAGCAAATCTTTTCCCTTTTGTTCCTGCACTTAATAAAAATGCTCCCATAGAAGCAGCTTGACCAATACAAATAGTACAAATATCAGGTTTGATATAGTTCATAGTATCAAACATACTCATACCAGCAGTTACAACTCCACCTGGAGAGTTTATATATAAATATATATCTT
>JBATTX010000248.1:0-10368 GCA_049670825.1 Arcobacteraceae bacterium
AAGTCTTCTTCGTTAAGTTGGGTGGAATTATAGTAAAAGTTTTTAAATATGTCAAGGGTTTTTCAAAAGAATTTCAAAATTTATCTTTAAAGCCGTTTTTGCAGCTTGAATTTGCACCTCTTTTCTCCCTCCTTTGAAGTGATAAAGTTTAATATTTTTTCCCCCATCTTTTGACATAACACCAATTGCCACAGTACCTACTGGCTTTTTTTCTGTCCCACCATTTGGACCTGCAACTCCACTAACAGCAATTGCATAATCGGAATTAAATTTTTTTAAAACTCCTTGTAACATTTCATCAACAACCTCACAACTGACTACTCCAAATTGAATCATAGTCTCTTTTTTTACATTTAGCTCTTGTTCTTTAATCTCATTACAATATGTAATAACTGCTCCATGAAATATTTCAGATGAACCTGAAATTTCAGTAATCATACTTGCTATTAGTCCACCTGTACAACTTTCTGCAGTTGTAATTGTTTGGTTTCTTTCTTTTAGTATAGATTGAAGTTTTATCATATCATCTGAATTAAATATATTATTATACATAGTTAAATCCCCTTGTTATTTAAGTTTAAATCATATTTAGATATACTCTACCTAATTTTATATTATAGGACAATTATTAATTATGGCTACAGAAACTACTGAACAAATAGATTATAAAAATACTTTACAGTTACCAAAAACAGATTTTCCAATGAGAGGAAGTCTTCCTCACAATGAGCCAAAGCAATATAAACTTTGGGATGATGAAAAAGTGTATGAGAAAATGAAACTCAACAGAAAAGATTGTGAAAGCTTTACTTTACACGATGGACCTCCATATGCAAATGGAAACATTCATATTGGACATGCTTTAAACAAAGTGCTTAAAGATATTATTGTTAAGTATCATTATTTTGATGGTAAGTCAGTACGTTACACTCCAGGTTGGGATTGTCATGGTTTACCAATTGAACAAAAAGTTGAAGAAAAAATTGGTGGAAAAAAGAAAAAAGAGTTACCAAAAAGTAAATTAAGACAACTATGTCGTGATCATGCTACAAAATTTGTTGATATTCAAAGAGATGAATTTAAAACTTTAGGTGTAATTGCAGATTGGGATAAACCATATTTAACAATGGATTTTAAATTTGAGGCTAATATTTTCAGAGAGTTAATTGCTATATCTAAAAAAGGTCTATTGATTCAAAGAAGTAAACCTGTATATTGGTCATGGGCTGCACAAACAGCTCTAGCTGAAGCAGAAGTTGAATATGAAGATAAAGTATCTCCATCTGTATTTGTTGCATTTAAATTAAAAGAGTTAGATGCAAGTGTTATTATATGGACAACTACACCTTGGACATTACCTGCAAATACTGGTATCTCTTTAAATGGTGAAGAGGAATATGTACAAACAAGTGATGGTTTTGTAGTTGCTAAAAAATTATATGGTACTTTAGTTGCTGATGAAGTTATTAAAGGTGATATTGTAAAAGATATAGATCCTAAAAGTTTAGAAAATACTCACGCTATTAATCCATTAAATGGAAGAGAATCTAAAATTGTTTTAGGTGATCACGTAATGATGGATGCAGGTACAGGAGCAGTTCATACTGCACCAGGACATGGTGAAGATGACTACAAAATTGGTTTAAAATATGGCCTGGAAGTATTGATGCCTGTAGGCGCAAATGGTGCATATGATAATACAATAGTAAGAGAAAATCTTCTTCCAAACCCAGAAGAATTTTTAAATATGAATGTATTTACAGCCAATGAACCAATTATGGCACTATTAGGGGATGCATTATTAAAAAGAGTTGATATTACTCACTCATATCCACATTGTTGGCGAACACACAAACCAGTAATCTTTAGAGCAACAAAACAATGGTTTATATCTATGGATCAACCGTATGGTCAAAATGGTAAAACATTAAGAGAAAATGCCTTAGAAGCGATTGAAAATGTAAAATTTTATCCAGAGCATGGTGCAAATAGACTAAGAACTATGATTGAAAATAGACCAGATTGGTGTATCTCTCGTCAAAGAGATTGGGGTGTACCTATTGCATTTTTTAGAAATAAAGTAACTGATGAGATCATTTATGATGAGCAAGTATTAAATTATGTTGCTATGATATTTGAGATGAAAGGAGCTGATGCTTGGTATGATATGAGTATAGAAGAGCTTTTATATCCAGGTAGTGGACTTAATCCTGCTGATTTAGAAAAAACTATGGATATCTTAGATGTATGGTTTGATTCTGGTTCTACACAAAATGCAGTTCTAAGAAGTAGAAACTATGATGCTGGAACATATCCTGCTGATATGTATCTTGAAGGAAGTGACCAACATAGAGGTTGGTTCCAATCTTCACTTTTAACATCACTTGCTTCAAACGAGATGGCACCTTATAAATCTATTTTAACTCATGGATTTACTGTAGATGCTAAGGGTGAGAAAATGTCAAAATCTAAAGGTAATGTTGTTGCACCTGATAAAGTTTTAAAAGAATACGGTAGTGAAATTTTAAGAATGTGGGTTGCAATGAGTGATTATCAATCAGATTTAAAAATTTCTGATGGTATTTTAAAACAGATGGCAGAACAATATAGAAAAATTAGAAATACAGGTAAAATTTTACTTGGAAATGTTCATGAGTTAAAAGAGATTGTTGGATTAGAGAAAATGTCAACAACTGATTTATGGATCTTAGATAAAGCACAAAAAGTATTTTTAGAAGTTGATGAATCATTTAGAGCAAATGACTACTCAAGAGGATTAAATAAATTAAATCACTTTTTAGTAGCAGAGTTATCAAATATCTATATTGATATTTGTAAAGACAAAATGTATTGTGATGGTAAAAACTCAGATACAAGAGTTGCATCACAAAGTGCAATGGCTATGATTGCAAAAGCATTTATGACAATATTAGCTCCTGTTTTAACATACACAATGAATGAATTAGTACAATATGCTCCAAAAGTTATCACTGATGGTGTTGAGTCGATTTTTGATATGCCAAAATACAGATTGCCTGAAATTGAAGTAACTCTTAATGAAGAACACTTATTAAATGCTAAAAGTAAATTTGCAGAAATAAAAGATAAACTCAACAAAGAAAAAGTAATAAAATCAACTTTAGAGTTAGTGATTTATACAAATAGTGATGAGATATTAGCTTTAGATGCAACAATAGCCGAAGATTGGTTTGTTGTATCAAAAATAGTTACTCAAAAACAAGAAAACTCTTTAGGAAGTTTCGAGGTTGATGGAAAACAATTTGAAATTTACAAAGCAGATGAAGAAAAATGTCCAAGATGTTGGAAATTTAGAGCATCAGAAGCTGATTCATTATGTAAAAGATGTGATGAAGTAGTAAATTAATGAGTGAACCAGTTACTTTAACTTTTATATTTCAAACTATTGGAATTATATTATCAGGAACTGCAGTTGCAGTTCTGTTGATAATGTACAGAACAAAAAAGATGAAGGAAAAATAATATGAGTATGCCATTTACTGATGAGGATTTATTACCGCCTGTGAGTAATATAATCAAAACAAAAATTGCTCCAATGTTAGCAAAAGATGGCGGTGCAATCCAATTATTAGAGATTAAAAATGCAAAAGTTTATGTACAGTTACAAGGGGCATGTGTTGGTTGTGCTGCAAGTGGAAGTACATTGAAATTTATTGTAGAAAAAGAGTTAAAAGCAGCAATTCATCCGGAATTAGAAATTGTGAATGTGCCTGCAGGGATGGAGGAAGAGATTATTAATGGGTAATATTGAAAATTTATTAAAACAAGCTCATTCATACTTTAATGCAAAAGAGTATGATAAAGCGCTTTTTTTATATTCTCAAGTCCTGTCTATAGAGCCTACAAATATTGAGTATCAACTTTATTGTATCTTTTGTGATTTAGGATATGAAAGTGATGAAAAAGCGCAAAGTTTATTTGATTATTTTATAGTAGCAAAAGATAATGATTTCCAAGAAGCGATAAAGTATGTACAAGATGTAATCAATGCCTATGATGGAGATAATGCTAAAATGATGGGTATTTTAAAAGATATCTCAACTACGAGTGTTGAATCATTGAATGCAATTGAATACAAAGATTTTATGCAACTCGTACAAAATAGAGGATCATTTAAAGAAGCATATCAAGACATTATGTTTAGTACAAAAGTTGCTATTACTTCAAAAGATGATCTATTGGATTTTATAGACAAACTTATTGAGAATAATTTTGATAAAACTGCATATAGTTACTTAGATGGTTTTAATGAGTTCTTCTCTTATGATGAAGATTTAACAGCATTATATGAACGATTAGGAAAGAAAAAACTTGGTAGTAAATCATAACGGTAAAATTTTTAAAGACAACTCTCAAAAAGCAAATAAAGACACAACATTTATAGTTTCAAAACACAATGAAAAATATCTCGAAAATACTAAAGAGAATGGTTGTGTCGATTTTATAGATTCTTCAGAGTTAAAAAACTATTTTGATTTTTCTAAAATTAAAATAGTTGGTATCACTGGAACAAATGGGAAAACTACTACTGCAGCTGCTATCTATTCTATTCTTTTAGATTTAGGATTTAAAGTTGCTTTACAAGGGACACGAGGTTTTTTTATAAACGATGAAAGAATCGAAGAATACTCTTTGACTACTCCTATTCAACTAGGAAATTTTGGACATATTCAAAAAGCTCTTGAAAATGGTTGTGAATATTTTATAATGGAAGTAAGTTCTCATGCAATTGAGCAAAACAGAATCGAAGGTTTAGATTTTGCTTTAAAAATTCATACTAATATCACTCAAGACCATTTAGATTATCACAATACTATTGAAGAGTATATCAATGTAAAAAATAGCTTTTTTCAGTGTGATGGAATGAAACTTATCAATAAAGATGATCCACATATTAAATTTAAAATGAAAAATGCTTATGCGTATGGATCAGAAAATCCTGCAACATTTAAAGTAACTGCATACAGTTTGAAAAATGGAATCCACGTAGCACTACAACATTTTTCAAATATTGTTAACTTCTCTTCATCGATGATGGGGTATTTTAATGTATACAATTTAACTGCTGCAGTTGCCGCTGTTAATCTTCTTACTAAAGAGTCGCTACAAAAAATATGTGACCAAGTTGAAAAATTTGGTGGTGTATCTGGAAGAATGGAAGTGGTGAGTTCAAAACCTCTTGTTATAGTAGATTTTGCACATACACCAGATGGGATGGAAAAAGTATTTAATAGTTTTTCTTCACATGATATTATTAGCGTATTTGGAGCAGGTGGAGATAGAGACAGAAGTAAAAGAGCTATGATGGGTGCTGTGGCGGATAAATTTTCTAAAGAGATTATTATCACTTCTGATAATCCACGATTTGAAGATCCCGATTTGATATGTAAGGATATATTACAAGGGTGTAAAAATCAAAACAATATTGAAGTTGAATTAAATCGAAAAATTGCTATTGAAAAAGCAATTGAAAAAGCAAAAAAATATGAAAATGCAGTTGTTTTAGTATTAGGTAAAGGGGATGAGGAGTATCAAATCGTGTATGATAAAAAATTTCCATTAAATGATAGGCAAATGATTGAAGAGATACTCAAGTAAAATATGAATACTAATAAAAAGGTACTTACTATAATTATTGTGATGATGTTAGCTGTCTCACTTTGTAGTATTGCCATTTTTATTTACAATTTCAAAACCTATAGTATCAAGCACACCACAGAAAAAGCTATTAGTATCGCTCAAAATGTACGAGATGGATTAACTGCACATATGGTTAGTGGTACCATGGATAAAAGAGATCTGTTTTTATCGAACATAGCAAATAATCAAAATATTAAAAACTTTCATCTCTATCGAGCACCTTCTGTTGTATCAGAGTATGTGCAGGGATTTTATAACGAAACGCAAGCTTCAGAAATTGAGAAAAAAGCATTAGAAACAACATCAATTCAGACAAAACTTATTGAATCAGTTGATGAAGTGATTTTAAAAGTAAGTATTCCCTATATAGCTTCAAGATTATCAACACCTAACTGTATCACTTGTCATACAAAAGCAAAAACAGGTGATGTGTTAGGGGTGATTAGTATGGATTTGGATGTAAGTTCTACTCGATTAGAGGGAATAGAAATTGCATCAAAGATTTTGCTTATAGTTATAATTTTATTAGTTGTATCTATAGTTGTTGTTAATTATTTTATTAAACCCTATGTAAAACTGTTTGATGATTTGGAAAATGGTATTTCTCAAGCGTATAGAGGTGATTTTACTTATAAGATTGATACAACATTAACCAATGAAGCTGGTGAAGTAGCCAATAGAGTAAATGAGTTAGCAGAAATTTATAAGTTTAAAAATACGATTGATTTAGACGTTGATCAATATGCTATTTATGAGCGAATAATTTATATACTAAAATCAAAATTTAGTATTAAACATTTTATGTTGTTTGAAGTTGATGTAAAAACAAAAAAACGTAAAATAGTGCATAATAGTTTAGATGAACAAGTAGATACTATTAGTGATGATGTGAATCTTTGTAGAGCATTTCGAACAGCTTCGAATGTTTCATCAACTGATTTTGATGAGATATGTTTAAACTGTGAACAAAAAAAGCCTGGTTATAAATGTTTGTTTTACAATATTAATGAAGACAATGCTTTGATTATTCATATATCATTGGAAAACGAACAGCAAGTAAGAAGTTTAGAATCATATATTCCAGTAATCAATAATTATATGCAGATGGCAAAACCTGTTATTGAGAGTAAAATACTTATGGGAATGTTGAAAAAAACTGTTCTAATCGATCCCATGACTACTCTTTACAATAGAAGATTTTTAAATGAACTTGTAGATTCAAATATCCCTAGTCGGATTACAGATAATCATATTCACTCTATTTTGATGGTAGATATTGATTTTTTCAAACAAGTTAATGATACTTATGGCCATGCTACTGGAGATGAAGTTATTAAAACATTGGGAACAATTATGAAAGAATCCATACGAGATTCTGACATGGCTGTTCGATATGGTGGAGAAGAGTTTTTAATACTATTATTAAACACTACAAGAAAAAGTTCTATTGCTACAGCAAATAGTATTAAAAATAAGTTTTCCTTATGTGAGTTTTCGTCACCATCTGAAACATTCAAAAAAACTTTGAGTATTGGAATTGCTTACTATCCTGAAAATGGAGAGACTTTATGGAAAGTTATTAAATATGCTGATGAAGCACTTTATGTAGCTAAGAATACGGGACGAAATAAGATAGTTAATTTCGATAAAACAATGCATAATGGTGGCGATAACTACTAAGATTCTAAGAAATATTTTTATATTACTTTAAGGAATCTGAGATAAAATTCGCTCAATTAGTAAACTCAAATGAGTCTAAGAATAAGGAATTCAAATGGAAATGCCTCAAATACCACAACCAACATTTTATATATTTAAATGTGAACAAAGTTCACCTCCAGGGATGCCAAAGCCATCATGTGTAGGGGAACAAACAAAAGATTTATTTAATCATATGGCACAATCATTGATGTCAAAAGGTATTATGGGACCAGTTCAAGCAATTAGAACTAGCTGTTTGGGACGCTGTCAAATGGGACCAGTACTCTTAGTAGAACCTGGTCATCATATGTATGTGCAGTTAAATAAAGAAAAAATAGATAGAATTATAGATGAACATCTTATTGGTGGCAATCCAATACAAGAGTATATAATTCCAGAACAGTTCTGGGGCGAAGCTCAATCTTTAAATAAATAGGAAAAATAATGACATTTGATATGTTGTATAGTAAAATACACAGAGCTACAGTAACGGACGCGAATCTAAACTATGTAGGTTCAATTACAATTGATGAAGATCTTTTAGATGCTTCATCATTAAGAGTTGGGCAAAAAGTAGAGATAGTAAATGTAAACAATGGTGAGAGATTTTCAACATATGTAATTAAGGGTGAAAGAGGCTCTAAAGATATGTGTTTAAATGGAGCAGCTGCTAGAAAAGTAGAGATAGGTGATAAGATTATTGTTATTGCTTATGCTTCATATTCTGAACCAGAATTAGAAACATACAAGCCTATTGTTGTTCATGTAGATGAGAATAACGACATAACTGAGATAACAAATGAACTTATAGGAAGTGATAAATAATGTTTGAAGGTATAGATCTAAGTAAAATCAATCTTAACGAGATGATGGGACAAGTTCAAGAGATGGCAGAAAAAGCTAAAGAAGAGGGTAAAAATAAAGTTTTTACATCTAAAGTTGGCGGAGGTATGATTGAGTTATCTATAAACGGTAATTCAGAAGTTACAGACCTTCAAATAGATGATTCATTACTTGAAGACAAAGACTCGTTAAAAATTTTACTTATTAGTGCTATGAATGATGTTATCAAACAAAGTGATGAAAATAAAAAAGCTACGGCTATGAATATGATGGGTGGGATGAATCCATTTGCAAAGTAATCAACTTTTAGAATCATTTGAAAATTATTTAAACTCTAATCTTCCTATATCAAATACATTTCATCCTATATTTGAAAATGCATTACAAGATATGCTTAGTGCTGGTGGAAAAAGATTTCGACCAATGCTTTTATTATCTATTGTTAACTCTGTAGAACCTCTTTTAGTGCAAAATGCTTTACCTGTTGCTTTAGGAGTTGAATACTTACATACATACTCATTAGTTCATGATGATCTTCCGAGCATGGATGATGCAGACCTTAGACGTGGTCATCCAACTCTTCACACTACTTATGATGAAGTAACTGCTATTTTAGTTGGTGATGCTTTAAATACACATAGTTTTAATCTAATTGCTAATTCTGCTTTAAGTAGTGATGTAAAGATTGAACTTATCAAAGTTTTAAGTAGTGATGGTGGAATTGATGGAATGATTATTGGTCAAGCTATTGATTGTTATTTTGAAAATAAAAAATTAGAATTATCACAACTTGAATTTTTACATATTCACAAAACTGCAAAACTCATAGCTGGAAGTTTAAAAATGGGTGCAATTATTGCAAATCTAGATTTAGATACCCAAGAAAAGCTATATAATTTTGGTATAGATATTGGACTGTTATTTCAAATTCAAGATGATATTATCGATGAAACAGCTACTGAAGAGGAAGCTGGTAAAACAACTGCAAATGATGGGGCTAAAAACTCTTTTGTAAATCTTCTTGGTTTAGAAGGTGCAATTAAAAGTGCCGATGAGTTATCTTTAAAATGTCAAAATGATTTGGCATCATTTGATACAAATATCAAAAATAGTTTAGAAGAGATTTTAACAATATATTTAAATCGTCATAAAAAGTAAAAAAGAGGTTTTTAAACCTCTTTTTCCCACAATGTTCCTTGTGCACTATCCATAAGTGAAATCCCCATACTATTGAGTTCATCTCTTATTTTATCACTGAGTTCAAAGTTTTTCTCTTTTTTAGCATCGTTTCTTTGTTGAATCAGAGTTTCGATTGTCTTTTTTTCAACTTCAGATATTCCAAACTGAAAATACTCATAAGCATCTTTAAGACCAACTCCTAAAATATCATTGATAAAAGTAACAGAAGCGATTATCTCTTTTTTCAAGTTTTTATTTTTTGGTTCTTTATCTAAAAGATCATTTGAGAGTGAAACATACTCATCGATACTTGCTAATGCTTTAGATGTATTCATATCATCATTTAAAGAGCCATATAAAGCATCTACAAGCTCTTTATTTGCTTTATTAGTACTTTGTACTCCATAAAGTCTTTTTTTAAGTCTATAGA
This sequence comes from Arcobacteraceae bacterium, assembly GCA_049670825.1. Lineage (GTDB taxonomy): Bacteria > Campylobacterota > Campylobacteria > Campylobacterales > Arcobacteraceae > JAIOSF01. The sequence continues at coordinate 9,833 of JBATTX010000248.1, forward strand.
GCTTGTCTAGTCTTTTTTTGCTCCCTTTGAGATCCTCTTCACTAAAAGAGAAATCAGCTCGATAATGTGCAGTCATCATATAAAATCGGATAACTTCACCATCATATTGAGTAAGTGCATCTTTTAAGAAAAAACTATTTCCTAAAGATTTAGACATCTTTTCACCATTGATATTTACAAAACCATTGTGCATCCAATATTTTGCAAGCTCTTGGTCATTACAACATCTTGTTTGAGAAGCTTCATTTTCATGATGTGGAAAAAGTAAATCTGCACCTCCTCCATGAATATCAATCGCATATGGTAACTCATGATTTGATAGATGTGTATCGATCATAGCACTACACTCAATATGCCATCCTGGTCGTCCATATCCAAAATTTGACTCAAATCCAACTTCAGTTGTATTAAAAAATTTCCACATTGCAAAATCTTTTTGATCTTTTTTGTCGTTGTTTACCTCTACTCTTGATTGTGAGTTTTCGTCACTTGCACGATGTGAGATTGTTCCATAAGCATTGTCTTTTGAAGTATCT
>JBATTX010000249.1:0-2016 GCA_049670825.1 Arcobacteraceae bacterium
GATGATTTTTACAAAATGATTACAATCAAAGCAAACGAACAGATAAAAATATGGCATAAAAACTCAAATGTTCAAGCCATAATATTAGAACAAAAGGATGTCCTAGGATGGTAACTATCATCGGAAATGGTATGGGTGAATACACTTTTGATAATCTACAAAATAAAGATATAGATTTATCTTCATTTGATAAAATCATTTGTGATAAAAACTTCACAGAAACAGGCGTACATATAGTAAAAGGTGGCTTTAAAATAGCACGAGAGTATATTTTAGAAAACTACGACAAAGAGAATATCTTGTATGTAGTAACAGGAAGTCCATTTTTCTACAGTGCTGGTATTTTAGTAGCAAAAAAGCTACCAAAAGAGCAAATAAAAATAATCGATAATACCTCTAGTAAAAAGTATATACAAGAGAAACTACTTATTAATGATGGTGAGATAGATACTATTTCATTGCACGGTAGACCAAATATCGATTTAACAAAATTTTTAACAAACAAATACACTTTTGTAGTGTGTGATAAGTTAAGTATCTCTAAAATACAAAAAGCTCTGAAGTTTTTTAATGCTTCAGATATAACTGTAACTATAGGGTATAAACTTGGTTATAAAGATGAGATAATCGAACAGATTAGTTTGAATGATGTTGATACTCAAAGATTTGATCTGACGCAACCTTATGTTTTACTCATAGAGAAAAACTTTGAGAGTAAAAATGGACTAAGTGCTGATGGTGATTTTGATACGCAAAGAGGGATGATAACAAAAAAGTATAAACGACAACTAACACTTCAAAACTTAGATTTAGAACCAAATCAACTACTTTGGGATATAGGAGCTGGAAGTGGAAGCTGTGGTATTGAAGCGTATGCAAGATACAAAACAAACACTATATTTTTTGAAAAAAATGAAGAGCGTGTTGAAAATATACTAAAAAACCTTACAAATCATCAAGTAGTAAACTGCAAACTTTTTGTAGGAGAAGCACAAGAAAAATTTGAAAGTTTAGAAGAAAATCCACAGCGAATTTTTGTAGGTGGTGGTGGAACTGAGGTTATTAAAAAACTTCCATATCTTTACGAAAGATTAGATCAAAATGGAATCATGCTTATCAATGCTATTACACTCAAACACCTTTCACAAATGATTAGTGTGTTAAATGATGCAAATATAGAGTATGAAGTACATTCAATTAGTCTTACGACATACAAAGGAAAACTTGATCTTGTAGAACCAGAGAGACAACTGTTTCAAATAAAAGTTTTAAAAAAGCAAGAGGTGACGCTATGATATATTTTATTGGAGCTGGTCCTGGAGACCCTGAACTAGTAACAGTTAAAGCTATGAACATCTTAAAAATAGCAGATGCTGTTTTGTTTACTGGTTCATTAGTTCCAAGAGAGGTTTTGAGTTGGTGTAAAAAAGATGCTTTGATAGTTGATAGCCAAGGGATGAAATACCCTGAAATATTTGAGTTTTTAGATACACATAAAGAGAAAATTGTAGCTCGTGTACACACAGGAGATCCATCAATTTACTCAACTATTGCAAAACAAATCGAGTATCTAAAAGAGCAAAATATAGAGTATTCTGTAATCCCTGGTATTACAGCCGCTTTTGGAGCAGCTGCTAGTTTAGGAATAGAATATACCATCCCTGGAGTATCTCAAACGATTATACTCTCAAGAGTAGAAGGGAAAACTCCAAATCCTGAAAAACTAGAAAATATACTTGCTTGTAAAAACTCTTCGTTGGCTTTTTATCTCTCTATTTTACTTCTTAAAAAGTTAAAAAACAAAGCTTTAGAGATGGGTTATAGTCCTGATACTTCTTGTTGGGTAGTTGAAAAAGCTACTTGGGAAGATGAAAAAATATATAAAGGGACTATCTCTGATATAGAAAAGCAAGTCTCTCATATACGAGGAGTTGCTTTGATATTGTTTGGTGAGTATCTACATCAAAAAGAAACAGAAGAATCTCATCTTTATGTAAAACCATTAGTAAAAGAACT
>JBATTX010000250.1:0-2060 GCA_049670825.1 Arcobacteraceae bacterium
CAGGACCAAATACAGGTGGAAGTCAATTCTTTATATGCTTTGTACCATGCCCTCATTTAGATGGTGGCCATACAGTATTTGGTGGTATTGAAGTGACAGATAAAGAGAGTTTTAAAGTATTAGATAGCATTGAACAAAATGATATTATTGAATCAATTGAAATTTTAGACTCAAGAAACTAATTAAGCTAAGTTGAAAAGGATGTATTCAAAGATACATCTTTTTTAGATTGTATTAAAAAAATTCCATTTCATCATTTTGATGTAAAAATACCTGATTTCTGCCATTTTCTTTTGCACTATAAAGTGCACTATCTGCTAACCTATAAAATTCGTCTTTATCAGCTGTTTGTTCTTTAAAGTCTACTACAATAAGACCTAATGAAGCAGTCACATAATTTGTTACTTCTGAACTAGAATGTGGAATACGCAAATCTGATATATTTTTTCGTATTTGTTCTGCAAAATTAAGAGCATTAGTTTCATTAACTGCACTAAATAAGGCACCAAACTCTTCCCCACCAAGTCTAAATGGATAATCACCAGCTCTATGTAAACTATTTTTTAATGTATTTGCAATTGCAATTAATGCTTCATCTCCAGCAATATGGCCATAAGTGTCATTATATTTTTTAAAATAATCAACATCAAGTATAATAAAACACAAAATTGTTTTATCTCGTTTTGCACGATTAATTTCTTGTGAAATAACATCGTTAAAATATCTTCTATTAAAAACTTGTGTTAAAGGATCAGTGATAGACATCTGTTCATATTGTTTCATCTGTGTTATATCATGTCTTACAAGAGCTTCACCAAGTTGAATATTGTTATGATCGTAAACAGGAAGTAAACTATCTTTAAACCATAGTTCATTTCCTTCATCAGTAATATGTCGTATTTCAGATTCTAAGGAGTGTTCTTTTCTCGTAACATCCTTATTAACATGTTTTACAAATTGTTTTGGAAGTTCGATCTTAAATCCTTTATATCATAAGTGTAAACTGATTGAAGTACACAATAATTTATTAGATTATAACTTTAGTTTTATTAATTTATTGTAACTTATAGCTAAAGAAAAGAGATTTTTTAAAGAGAAAATAAACAAATCTATTTATTATTTGAATATTTTCTTTTGAATAGTTACATATACTTTTTAAGCACATCCGGAATTGTTATAGTTCCATCTTCATTTTGGTAGTTTTCCATAACAGCTACTAGAGTTCTTCCGACAGCTAAGCTTGAACCATTTAAAGTATGGCAAAGTGTATTCTTTTTTCCATCTTTGTATCGTATTTTCGCTCGTCTTGCTTGGAATTCTCTTGTATTTGAGATAGATGAAATTTCCCTATACGTATTTTGACCTGGTAACCACACTTCTAAATCAATTGTTGTAGCAGCACTAAATCCAAGATCACCAGTACATAATTGAACTTTTTGATGAGGTAAACCTAGTGATGTAAGTAGATCACTTGCACAATCAACCATTTTTAGAAAAATATCTTCTGATTGTTCAGGAGTTGTAATGGCAACCATCTCAACTTTGTCAAATTGATGTTGTCTAATCATTCCTCTTGTATCTCTTCCTGCGCTACCAGCTTCTTTTCTGAAACAAGGGGTATAAGATGTAAGTAACATCGGTAACTCATCTTTTTCAATAATCTCATCATTGTAAAGGTTTGTTAAACAAACTTCAGCTGTTGGGATAAGATATAAATCTTCCCCTTCGATTTTAAATAAGTCATCTCCAAATTTAGGTAGTTGACCTGTACCTTCTAGTGTATTAGTATTTGCCATAAAAGGTACATACCACTCTTCAAAACCACGTTCACGGTTAAAGTCTAAAAAGTAATTGATTAATGCTCTTTCAAGACGTGCTCCGATACCTTTAAGCGCTGCAAATCTTGATTTAGCAAGTTTAACACCTCTAGTAAAATCGATCATTCCATTATTTTCACCTAGTTCCCAGTGTTCTTTTGGTTCAAAAGTAAATGATGGTTTTTCACCAATAGTTTCTAAAACTACATTTTCATTTTCGTCTGCACCTAATGGAACATTTTC
>JBATTX010000251.1:0-1521 GCA_049670825.1 Arcobacteraceae bacterium
GAATATCAACATACTTTTACTACAACTTTTTACTACAAATAGATATTATTGAGTGTTTTTTTAATATTTAGCATCATTTAAATCAAAATCCGCAATAATTAAGTAAAGTTATAATGATCTGGCTACAGTAAATAGGACATAAAATTAATAGAGATTCTATGTTACAATTATTAAAAGCGAGATAGAATGAGAAAAAGTAAATACACACAAGAATTTAAAGATTCAGCAATTCAACTTACAATAAATAGTACAGATACTGCAAAAAAAATTGCAAATGATTTAGGGATGAATAATAAAACATTATCTCTTTGGATAAGAGAATATAAAAAAGTCAATAATATTCAAAATACAAATTACACATCATCTTCAAAGGAAAGCTTGGAGGAAGAAAACAAGCGACTTAGAAAAGAACTTCTACAAGTAAAACAAGAACGAGAAATATTAAAAAAGGCAGCAGCATACTTTGCAAAAGAAACTCTATAAAGTATGCCTGGATAAAGGAACATGAAAAGAGTTTTTCAGTATTTCTAATGTGTCAAGTATTTCGAATAAGTCGAAGTTGTTATTATCGTTGGATAAGCAATGGATGTATAGTTAATAAAATTGATGAATCCCTAAATAATCTTATAAAAACTGCATTTGAACAATCATATGATACCTATGGAACAAGACGATTAAAACACTTTCTTGTTCAGCAATATGGACTTATTGTTTCAAGAAGAAAAATCCAAGATGTCCTAAAGTATTTAAATTTAAAAGTAAAGATGAAACGACGTTTTAAAATTTCAACTACCAACTCAAAGCATAATCTACCAATTGCACCAAACAGAATTAATAGAGATTTTTATAGTTCAACATCAGATAAAGTTTATGTAGGAGATATTACATATATTGCAACAAAACAAGGATGGTTGTATCTTGCTACAGTTATTGATGTGTATTCAAGAAAAATAGTTGGCTGGTCAATGGATGATTCAATGAGAACATCTCTTGTAAATGATGCGTTACTAATGGCAATAAAGAGACGAAATCCAAATAAAGGATTAATTTATCATACAGATCGAGGTAGTCAATATGCTTCCTATGAACATAGAGATTTACTTAAAAAACATAATATAGTTCAAAGTATGAGCCGTAAAGGGGATTGCTGGGATAATGCAGTTGCTGAAAGTTTTTTCCATAGTTTAAAAACAGAACTAACTTATCATGAGACTTTTTATACAAAAGCACAAGCAAATGAAAAAATATTTGAATATATAGAGATTTTTTATAATCGCCAGAGATTACACTCAACAAATAATTATATGTCACCATCAGATTATGAAGAAAAAATGTTACTGTTAGAAATGGTTAGTTAACTTAATGAGTTTTCTGTCCTAAAAAGTGTTGACAGATCACACTCTTTTTTACTTACATTTGATACATCAAATTTATCTACAATATGTTCATACTTTCTAGAACTTTTAGCCATAGATTGTACAAGGTTTTCATTTACTATAGAAATAGAAAAGTACTTAGTAT
>JBATTX010000252.1:0-3496 GCA_049670825.1 Arcobacteraceae bacterium
GTAGAATCATTAAAATTCTTATATAAAAAAATGAAAGAGACTAAAACTAATGCTGAGTTTTTAATCTCTATGAATGGTTAGGAATATAGATGAAATTTAATAATTTATCACATGAAGAAAAATTAGAGATACAAAAAGTTGTACTAAAATGTATGGATGCAGTAGGTGGTCGTAACCATTTTTTAGGGATGATTGAAAATGTAAAAGAGTCATCACAACATCCTTTATTAAACAAAACTGCAAAATATCATTTTGAAACAGGCACAATAAGTTGGGGAAAACAAATTTTCAAAGAAAAAATATTTGCTTTAAAAACTATGTTTATTCAACATATTGGTGATAATATTTTAACAATTAAAAATGAAAAATTAAACAAAGAGATACAAAATTGTGTAAAAACAATGGGTAAGTTAGAGTTTATTATTCAGCCAAAAGAGGGTGAGGAGTTTATTTTTACCCCTTTTCAAACAATTAGTGAAAATCACGTAGAAGCTACACCTTTATTTCAAATTATCTTCTTTGATAGTATAAACAATACAAAACGAATTTTAGATTATAAATAACAATCTAAAGTTCCGTTATCTTAATCAAATATCTTATCAAGATATATAAAAAGTTATGCTAAAATATTTTTTAAAAAATGAATAAAGGGTATTTTTGAGAGCAGCAGTATTTGATAGTGGAATAGGTGGACTAACAGTAGTAAAATCACTTTTGGAAAATAAACTTTTTAACGAGATTATATATTTTGGTGATACAGCACGAGTTCCTTATGGTGTTAAAGACAAAAATACTATTATTCGATATTCTCTTGAAGCGTTAGAGTTTTTTAAAAACTTTGATGTAGATATACTTATTGTTGCTTGCAATAGTGCAAGTGCATATGCACTTGATGAACTTCGAGCAAATACAAATATTCCTGTTGTTGGAGTGATTGAATCGGGGGTACAAGCCTTGGTCAATAAAGCAAAAACAAAAGAAGAAAATATTTTAGTAATCGGTACAAAAGCAACAATTAATTCAAAAAAATATTCAAATGAGTTAAATAAATTAGCGTTTAAAAATATTACAGCTTTACAAACGGGACTTTTTGTTCCTTTAGTAGAAGAGGGAATTTTTGATGGTGAAATTATGGATTCTACTTTAAACTACTATTTTAAAGACTTAAAAAATATCGATTTTGTTATACTTGGGTGTACTCATTTCCCTTTAATTGAAAAAAAAATATCTCAATTTTTAAACAATGCAATTACCATACATAGTGGAGATGCTATAGTTGAATATTTGAAAACAGAATTTCAGTGTAATCAGTGCTTTGAAAAAACATCAATAAAATTTTTTGCATCGGAAAATCCAGATGGATTAAAAAATGTTGCAAAACAATGGTTAAAGGATTTAATCTAGTGGAAAATACTACACAAAATGCAAGACAAGTGCTTGCTTTAAAATATAGACCAAAAAGATTTGAAGACCTTATTGGTCAAGATTCAATATCAACAACACTTTCATTAGCTCTTGATACAAATAGACTTTCACATGCATACTTATTGAGTGGATTACGAGGAAGTGGTAAAACTTCAACTGCCCGAATTATGGCAAAGGCTTTAGTATGTGAAAATGCTCCAACTTCAAAACCTTGTGAAGTATGTCAAGGCTGTGTGAGTGCTAATGAAAATAGACATCTTGATATTATAGAGATGGATGCAGCATCCAACCGTGGAATTGATGATATTAAAGATTTAATCGAACATACAAAATATAAACCTACTAGTGCCCTATATAAAGTATTTATCATCGATGAAGTTCACATGCTTACAACTCAAGCTTTTAATGCATTACTAAAAACATTAGAAGAACCACCTGCCTTTGTAAAGTTTATACTTGCTACAACGGATCCTTTAAAATTACCAGCAACTATTTTAAGTCGTACACAACATTTTAGATTTAAAAAAATATCAGATAAAAATATTATTCATCACTTAAGTCATATTTTAAATATTGAAAATATTCAATTTGAAACACCAGCTTTAGAGATGTTGACGCGAGCAGGACAAGGTAGTTTACGAGATACATTGACACTTATGGATCAGGCTATTATTTACTCAAAAGGGATTATTACGACAACTACTGTAACAGATATGTTAGGTATGATCGATCCTGCTTTTATGGATAGTATTTTTGATGTACTTCTGAAAAAAGGTGATATAAGACCTATAATTGAGTCTCTAGAAAGTTATGAAGTAGGACAAGTTCTAGATGAAATTAGTATATATTTAAAACAAAAAATGCTTTTGAATGATAGTAAATTTGAACTTTATTTATTTGACAGGTTTTTTAGAATTATTGCAGATGCAAAACAGCTTCTTACTATGAACAGTGATAGTGGATTTGTTTTAATACTTACTTTTTCTAAAATGATTGAAGCTGTTAATTTAAAAACTATTGATGAAGTGATTAGTCAAATTGAAAATATACAAGTTAAAGAAACTAGTCAAGTTCCAGTAAAAGTTCAACTAGAATCAACAAAAGAAAATGTAATTGTAACGAAAAATATAGAGGAACCTATTTCTTCAAATGAGAAGGTGGAAGAAGAACAGCAAGAGATTCTAGTAGAAGATGATGCTCAAATTAAATATAAAAAACTTATTGACATAATTTATGACAAAAGTTATGAACTAGGTGAATGTTTTGAAAAAAGTTTTACATTCTCATCATATGAAAATGATATTTTAAAAATAAATAGTTCAGCACAAGGTGAGTGTAAAGTTAAGTTATATAAAAATTTTGCACACATAAAAATGTTCGTTACAGAAATATATGGGGAAAATACACAATTAGACTTTGAAAAAATAGAAAAAGAAAAAGCCAAGGAAATGGCCAGGACAATACAGCCCTCAGTAAATACAACTTATACGGAGGAAAGAGTTATTCCTGAAGTAGATATTCAATATGATCAGCCATCAAGTTGTGTAGCAAGTATGAGTGCTGTTAAAAATCCAACATTGTCTCAAACAGATTTAAATATAGATGATGTACTTAATTCTAAGATGACAAGTACTGCATTAAAACTGTTTCAATCTCCAAATTCACCAAGAGTAAAAAGTAAATTGTAACAATTGATTTGATATCAAAGAATTAAAAAATAAAAAGCCTCCTACAAAAGTAGGGGGCTTTTTTAATATAAAAAAGAAATATAAATACTAATATGTAGATAATAGAATAAAACTGTAAAGAAAAGAAATACTAAAAAACCCCATAAAATATATATAAAAGAAATAATAAGTAACTAAAAAACCCCATAAAAAATAGACAGAAGAAAGAATTTAAAAATTTAAGCAAATTCAAAGAAAAAACCCTTGACATTGAGAGGAAATTTTATTATAATTCGCGTCCAATAACAGTAAGGCACTTAAGAGATTAAGAGGAAAGACTGATATTAGAGAAATGATCTTTAAAAAATATAATGTTAATAAATAATATCAATTTATAGAAAGTA
>JBATTX010000253.1:0-3747 GCA_049670825.1 Arcobacteraceae bacterium
TTTTTTATGACAAACTATATCGACGCTTATGACTGGGTGATGGTTGGAAATGTATACGGAATGAGTCAATTTAGTGATGGTGGAAGTATAACAACAAAACCTTATATCAGTAGTAGTAATTATATTATTAAAATGAGTAATGATTATAAAAAATCTCAACCTTGGTGTAAAATATGGGATGGGTTATATTGGAGATTTTTAGATAAATATCAACATCACTTTTCAAACAATCCACGAATGAAAATGCAAATAGCACTCTTACAAAAGATGGATAAGGTAAAATTAGAAAATCATGTAAAAACTGCAAACGAATTTATTGATAGTTTAAAATAAAATATATTTCATTTGAATAGACATCAGTTCACTACGAAAAAAATTTACTAAATTATATAATAGTAAAAAATTTGAAGGATAGATATGCCACATATAGTATTGGAAAAAGCAAAAGATGTTCAAAGTTGTTACGATTGTATTGAAAATGAGATGTTTAAAATAGATGGTGGAATATTAAAAATTACAGATAAATATATCAATGATAATAAAACTTCTGCATTATTAGAAAGTGTTGTTGTAAATGGTGGTAAACCGCAAAACTTTTTTATTCAACTTTCATCAAAAGGCGATGCAGTAACAGTAAGACTACTTCCATTGACTGATCCAGAAAAAACAGATGGTGTAAAAACACTCATGGGACTAATTGCGCATAAGATTAAACAAACAAATAATGAAATATCTTATGGTAAAACAAACCTACAAGACTTTATCGTAAATGAACTATAACAAACAACTCAAATTAAAACCTCTCAAAAAAAGAGATTTAGATTTTGAAGAGATTGATGAAAATAGACTCATAGAGATGGCATGGCAAGATAGACTGCCATTTGATATTATCTATTTACAATATGGACTCACTGAAAATCAAGTCAAAAATAAACTACGAAAACTCATCAGTAAAAAAGCTTACGATAGATGGAGAAAACGTGTACATGGACGAGCTACTAAACATATCAAAAAATGTGACCACAAACCCACACGATTTCAAGGTCCTTGGTAAAATAAAAAATCTTTTCTTTTATTTATAAGAGTTACCATGAAGTGATGTTATAATCTTTCCTAGATAAAAAAGGTTAGATAAGATAGATATGCATAAAATACCCTGTAAATATTGTGACACAACTTTAAGAGTGAGAAAATTCACCTCTGGATTTGAATATATCTGTCCTAATTGTAGTGGTCTAGTTTATAGAAGTGGTGCTTCATCTGCATCTATTGTGATTATGTCTTTGTCAACTCTTGTGATCTTTTTTTGGATGATTACAAGTGATGTTTTAACCGTAACACTTCTGAACACAAAGAGCCGTTCGATATTAGATTCAATTGAAATTTTGTATCAAAATAATTATCCTGTAAGTTCTGCCATTCTTTTTATGACAGTTGTTCTCATACCAATTTTAATGATATTTTTAATCAACATAATTATATTTGGAAATAAACTAAAAATACCCCATTTTATTTTAAAAAAAGCTATTTCTATATACGAAGAACTCAAAGATTGGAATATGGCAGAAGTGTATATGGTGGGAATTTTAATCTCTATGATTAAACTCGAAGAGTTAACTACGATGCATATAAATTTTGGTTTTTGGATTATTCTTGTATATGTTATTATGTTTTATCTTACATTGATGTGGTTTAACCCACATGATATATTAGAAACAGTGAAAATCACTAAAAAAGATAAAAATTCGATTTTTAAAAGCACTTTATATCTAGTGTTGGCACTTATTTTTATAATCCCTTCTAATGTTTTACCAATTATGCCAACATATAAATTTGGTGTAGAATACAACAATACTATTTGGGGAGGAATTGTTGCATTATGGGAAGATAAAGATTATTTTATCGCAAGCGTTATATTTTTTACAAGTATTTGTATTCCTTTATTAAAAATTTTAAGTGTATTTGTAATGATACTTATGGCAAAATATAATATATTAGAAAAATATAAAAAAATAATGACTATATACTATAGAGTAAATGATGGCTGGGGAAAATACTCTATGCTTGATGTATTTGTAGTTGTTATCGCTGCATCTTTTGTACAATTTGATCAACTAGTAAGAATCGAATCAGGAACAGCAATTATGCCTTTTACACTCGTAGTATTTTTTACTATGATGGCTAGTAAATCATTTGACGTAAGATTAATATGGGAGAAAAAATAGAATGTCTTTAGCAGTTACCAAAAGAAAAAAATCAATAATAGTATTAGCGTGGATTGCTCCAATAGTTGCCATTCTAATCTCTGTTAGCATGGTTTATGACCACTTTAATAAAATTGGTAATGGGATACAAATCACTTTTAAAAATATAGATGGTCTTGATTTAAGACAAAGTCATATTCAATTCAATGGTTTAGAAATAGGTGATTTAGAAACCATTCAAATTGATAAAAACAATATCAATCGTTTTATAGTAACAGCAACAATTTATTCAGATTATAATTATCTTATAAAAGAGGGATCTATTTTTTATAAAGTTTCACCTAAAGTTTCTTTAACTGAAGTAAGTGGATTGAGTAATGTTTTAAAAGGAAACTATATAGAACTTATTCCAGCAAGTACTAATTTAAATAAACTCAAAAATCTGAAAAACCAAACAAATTTTGTAGGATATGATACAAAACCAAAACCAAAAGGAGTAGAGTTTACAATCAATTCCAACAGCGGAGATTTTGATATCACATCATCTATTGTTTATAAAGGTTTACAAATTGGTGAAGTACTAGATAAATCAATCGATGAGTTTACTATAAACTACCAAGTTCTTATTTATGATAAATACAAATACCTTATCTCTTCACAAACAAAGTTTTACAAAATCAATCCATTAGAACTCAAGGCGTCATTAGAGAATCTTGATATTAAAATACCGTCACTAAAAAATATGTTTAGTAGTGCTATTGGTTTTGTTACTCCTGCAATGGATGAAAAAATCAAATCATCATATAGACTTTATGACTCAAAAAATGATATTGATATCAATAATACAGCAAATGATATCTACAGTTTTAAGTTTCTTGCTAATGGTATTTCATCATCTGATATGATCTACTACAAAGGTATTATCGTAGGGAAAGTAGATAAAGTAACTATTGAAAATGGGACCAATATTGTTTATGGGCACATCAAAAATAAATACTCTTATTTAGTAAATAACTCTACAGTATTTTACAAACAAAAAGCTATCTCTTCAAAAATTTCTACTGATGGATTTAAAATTGAACTCTCAAATTTAAAAGAACTTATTTTAGGTGGAGTTACATTTATCACTCCAAATACTAAAGAGAAACTTACAAGTAAAATATTTACATTTTATGACGATATTGACAAGTTTTATGAAAAAGATACATTTACTATCTCATTACTTATAGAAGATAATTATAATATTAAAAAAACATCTAAATTACTTTATAGAAATATTGAGATAGGAACTATAAAAAATATCACTTTGGATAAAAGCATTAAAGTTGATATACAAATCAAAGATAAATATAAATACCTCTTTGGAAATGATGCAAAAATATATCTACAAGGCGCAAAAATCTCTTTGGAAAAAATAGAAAATCTTTCAAGTACAGTTCTTGGAGACAATCTTTACCTTATCTCAGATAAAAATAATGGCTTCAAATCGAGATATGCTTTAGATTCAGTTAATCCATACGAAACTTACTATGAAAAAGGTTTA
>JBATTX010000254.1:0-1855 GCA_049670825.1 Arcobacteraceae bacterium
AAAAAGAAATGATTATTTAATTCCAGTATTAAGGTATTTTCTCATAGTTTTTATCTCTTTTTTATCAAACTCTAAAGAGATAAGTTTCTTTTCATCATCTTTTGTTACTTTTCCAAAAGGTGAAATAATTGCACTTGACTTTGCCATATTTTCGTTTGAACTGTCGCTTGCCATTACATAGCATTGATTTGTTACTGCTAAAGCTTGTGTAAGGGTTTCATAGTTTTCTTTTCTAAGTTTCCCCCACATAGCTGGTACGAGTATAATATCAGCTCCTTGAACTTTTTTCCATAAATCAATAAATCGTAATTCAAAACAAATAAGTGTAGCTACTTTTATTCCATCTATTTCAATGATTTTTATATCTTCATCCCTTCCCGCTGTGAAATATTTTCTTTCATAGTCAAGAACAAAGAGTTTTGCTTTAGATTGTTTATGAACAATTTTACCTTGATGAAAAATATGTAAAGTATTGTAATAACAACCATTCTTCTTGGTAGTCATTGTAATAGCAATTGTTTTATTTTTAGAAAATATTTTAAGAAGCTTCATTGCTTTTTCAGTCATTGCTACAGCTGCATCTAGTCTGTCGTAAGCGTACCCTGTAAGAAATAGTTCTGGAAATAAAATAAAAGAGTTTTTATCAGAATTGGCAACATATTTTTCTAATTTGTGTAAGTTCTTTTCAAAGTTATTTGATGTTTTTAGTTGTAAAGCAATTAAATTCATTGGTTATCCACTTTTTATTTTGATTTTAGTCTAATAATTATTAAAATCTATTGATAAAAAAGATAACCTATTGATTATTTTATCGATTAAAAGTCATCAAAATCTATTGAACCTTTAGAGTAGTTAATAACATTTCCTTCAAAGAAATTTGTTCTTTGGTCATTGAATGATGAGTAACCATCTACCCATGGAATAGGGTGTTTAACATTATATTCAGGAGCATAACCAACTGCTTCGAGTCTTCTATCTGCTAAATATTCAATATATTGTCTAATAATATTTTTTGTAAAACCTAAAATTTGTCCTTGAGTGATATAATCTCCCCAGCTTGATTCTAAATCAACAGCTTGTCTGAACATTGTTCTTACTTCTTCTTCTAGTTCTGCATTAAATAGTTCTGGTCTTTCTTTTTTTGTACTATTAATCATATTCTGGAATAGTAAAAGGTGTGTTACTTCATCTCTTTGAATAAATTTAATCATTTGTGAAGAACCTAACATCTTCCCAGATTTTCCAAGTGCATACATCGCTGCAAATCCAGCATAGAAGTATAATCCCTCTAAAATTTGGTTTGCAAACATTGCTAAAACAACCTTTTTATCAGTGATATCACCACTTAAATTTTTATATGTTCCAGCTATAAAGTTATTTTTTTCTTTGAGTTTTATATCAGTTTTCCACATATCGTAGATCAAATCAGTGTTGTCAGAAATCGACTCTACCATTACTGCATACGATTTACTATGATTCGCTTCTTCATAAGACTGTCTTGAAAGACAAGCATTTATTTCAGGGGCTGTTATATATGGATTTATATTGTCCATCAAGTTATTTGTTTGCAAACTATCCATAAAAATAAGTTGAGATAAAACAAGATCATACATTCTTTTTTCTGGAGGAGTTAGATATTTGTAATCTTTTGCATCTTGCGTCATTTGAACTTCTTTTGGAAACCATGTGTTTGCTTCCATTTGATCCCAAAGTCTTGTGGCCCATTCGTATTTACATCTTGTGAAGTTTATCATACCATCAGGATTACCACCAAATGTTCTTCTGTCATTTAAATTTTCTAGTGAACTTGGATTGTATATTGTTTTTCGTTCCATGAGGTACTCCATTTTGATAT
>JBATTX010000255.1:0-11682 GCA_049670825.1 Arcobacteraceae bacterium
GAAGGTGGCACAACTCCTCCTGTTGATGATCCGGAAAAACCAGAGGTAGATCCAAATAGATTTACTGATCCAAAAAATGATCCTGTAAATAATAATCCTGTAAATAAAGTAGATACTTATAAAACGGGATCATATAAAGTTTTTCAATCAGCAACGTATTCTCCTAAAAACGATGCACTTGATACTAATTCTTTTTCACAGTTAGCATCTCCAACAATATTTAATATCACAAAGGGGGTACTCAGCGGTACATCAACACTAACATATTATGGAGTAGATGGATATCCCACTGTAGATGGAGCAACACAAAACTATGTTACTAGTAATTATACTTTGCCATATCTAAAGATAAGTAACCCTAGTAATTCATATACAGAATATGGAATGATTTATAATCATACTTCTAATGGAATAAAAGAAACAATTTATACAGATAACAAACAAGAATTTTTTGTAGGTACTAAAAGATATACTGAAAACATTGAGATAGATTTGGGTGTATTTAAAGAATATGAGTATATTAAAAATACAGTTTTTGGAGAGATTTCAACTTTTGATTCATTACCAAGTGATGGTATAAGTCATTATGCTGATATTGATACTCAAAGTGGGTCTACAATACTTGGAACTTCTGGAAGTTATATAAACTGGAAAAACAAATCATTACTCTCTTACGAATTACAAGATGATGGGAAGTTTTTCTTAGCATTAGGTAAAGTTAATTCTGATGAAAATGAAAATGCAAAAATCAACTTAAATGTAATAGAAAAGAATCCTACTACTAATGAAAATTTTTCATCAACAGGAAACCAAAATGAATTTTACATATTTGGTAGTGAAAATCAAGGTTGGGGAGGAACCGTAATTTTAAGAGATACAGTTGGGGGTAAAAGTGTAATTAAAACACATGGTGAATTTAAAAATTTAGATATTATTACTACGAATGCAGATGTAGAAGCTAGTTTTCAAGGTTTTGCAAGTACAAATAATTCAATTGATAATAGTTTAGTATTGAACATTGATAGTAATCTTGGTATCTCTGGCTCAATTAATGCAAGTGAAATCAGTTTTACTGGAAATTATACAGATACTACAGCAGCCTACATTAACAATGATCTTTTTGCTACAACTGGTTTTAATGGAACTTATGACGGAGTTTCAATCTCTAACGGATGGTTGATTGCTATTGATTCAGGTTCTTTATATGATGATAAGAGTGATGATGGCATATCATGGG
Source organism: Arcobacteraceae bacterium (assembly GCA_049670825.1). Lineage (GTDB taxonomy): Bacteria > Campylobacterota > Campylobacteria > Campylobacterales > Arcobacteraceae > JAIOSF01. The sequence continues at coordinate 1,238 of JBATTX010000255.1, forward strand.
GATTTTGGGATGTAGATGTAAGTGGAGTTAATGAAGCAGGAGAAAAAGCTTGGGTAGCTGCACAGGGTGTAGTTTCAAGCATAGCATCTTTAAATTTTAGTTCAGCGAAATACCAAGGGCAGGCAATGGGATTTCTTACTGATTCTGGTGTGACTACATATATTGATCCAACAAAATCAACGATGGAGTTATCATTTGATTTTGGTCAAGATACTATCATAGCAAAACTAAATGTCAATAAAGAACTAGAAATACTAAAAAGCTTCTCTGGCAATAGTTTATCTACAAATGAGACTTCCACCTATTCTTCAATATCTGGAGAAAATAAAATTGCAGGAAGTTTTGCAAATTCAGGTCAAACAACATTTGGTACATTCAATTTTGTAAATGGTACGCAAACAGCTGCTGGTGCATATAAAGGAAAATTAACAGAAGTTGGTCCTCCTTAAAAATGAAAAAAGGGACATTATAGATAATGTCCTTTTTTTTAACTATCAAAGCTATGTTACGAGTTTCGTAACTCTTTATACTCAGTTGGTATCAAATACTCTTGAGATTTTATGATTTCATCATAAAAACCGTGTTCAAATCCTAAACTATATAATTTATCTAAAGCTTTATATTGCAAATCACTCAACTCAATTGAATTATCATTTGCATAGAGAGCTAAATATGTTTGTAAAGTATCGTGGTCTACTCTTATAAGATCTCTTTCTAATAACATCTTTGATAATAACAGTTTATTGTCATTTGCCACTTTAACAGCTTTTATAAGTGTATTTTCATAATCAATTGCTTTATTTAAAGGGATACTTCTTCTTAGACACATACCACCTAAAGGTAAAGGCAACTCAGTACCTGCAAGTTCTTGCCATATATCCCATAATTCTGCTTCAACTTCTAAATTCTGATCATATGTTAAAATAGATTCATGAATTAAAACACCAGCATCAACAACACCATCTAAAACAGCTTGTTCTATCTCTAAAAAATTCATATAAGTGATTCTGGCTTCTGGGTACTTTATCTTAAATAACAAAGCATTCGTAGTGTACTTTCCACTCAATGCTACTTTAAAATTTCTTTTGAGTTTTGTAGCTTTTTTCTTTACAATCTTTGGTCCATACCCCTCACCAAAACTCACTGCAGTTTTTAAAAGTGCAAAATCTTTTTTAACAAAAGGATATAAGGCAAAACTAATTGCACAAATATCATATTCTCCTCTTAAAGTTGCTTGATTTAAAGTTTCGATATCTAAAGCGATATTATCAAACTCAGTATCTTCTAATGTAACCCAACCAAATTTAATTGCATAGTACATAAAGATATCATCTGCATCAGGAGAATGCGCTACTAAAATTTTATTCAATATTTGTTTCCTTGTATAATTATAATTTACTTAAATCTTCCAAGCTACTTATATTTGCAGCTAGTTTGTTATTTACTTCTAAATACTCTAATTCATCAATACTATCAGCAACTACACCGGCACCGGCTTGAAAAATAACAGTATCATCTTTGATAAGAGTTGTTCTAATAGTAATAGCACTATCCATATTTCCATCAAAACCAAAATACGCAATACTTCCACTATAAAAACTTCTTTTGAGTTGTTCATATTGTGCAATAAGCTCCATTGCCCGAATCTTTGGAGCACCTGTCATCGTACCTGCTGTAAATGTTGCAGCAAATAGATCAAACATATCATACTTTTCATCTAAATTTGCTTCTACATCAGACACTAGATGCATCACATGAGAATATTTTTCTACTCTCATTTTATCTACTACTTCAACTGTACCAGACTGCGCAACACGCCCAACATCATTTCTACCTAAATCTATAAGCATAACATGTTCAGCTATCTCTTTAGGATCACTTGTTAGTTCATGTTCCATTTGAAGATCTTTTGCTAATGTTTTTCCTCTTTTTCTTGTACCTGCAATTGGTCTTAGAAGTATTCTATTATCCGTTAGTCTTACCATCACTTCAGGACTGCTTCCAGCTATACAAAAATCTTCATACTCTAATAAGAAAAGATATGGGCTAGGATTTTTACTTCGTAACATTCTATAAAAACTTAAGTTATCTATTTTAGCTTTTCTCGTATATCTATTTGTCATAAGTATTTGAAAAACATCACCACTTCGAATCATCTCTTTTGATTTTGCAATCATATCAAAGAATTTTTCTTTTGAATGTGCAAACTCTCCATCATTTAAAAGCGTTACTGGTTTTAATGGAGTATAAATAAATGGTTCTTTAAGTTTATTTTCAATAGTAGAGATATAAGGCTGCATCACTTGCATAGATGTGATTATAGTTAGTTGTGAACTTTTGTGAGAATACACAAGTATCATTTTAGGACGAATCAAATCACAATCAGCAATATTGATATCATCTTTTAAATCTTTCATATACTCTTCTAATACTGGCTCAAAAGTTGCAACCATATCATAACCCATATTTCCAATAAAGCCATCAATTAGACCTATACCTAATTCATTTCCTTTTTGTTTGTAAAGTGACTGATCAATATTTTTATAATACTCTTTTAAAAAAACAAATGGATTTTTATCAATCTCTTTGATATCATCCGATTCATTTTTATAGTAGCTTTTTGAATCTTTATGCCAAACTCTTTCTCTATCTCCTACAAAAATATAACTAAAATTACCATCACTACTGTTTACTACAGATTCGAATAAAAAAGTTATTTCATTTGGAAATATCTCTTTTACTTTTTGATAAATTGATACAGGTGTAAACTCATCTAGAAAAATTGTTTTATCATAAAAAGTCATTATTACTACTATCCTAAAATTTTAATATATATGCATTTGGGTTCTTAAAATCTAATTTAACTTGACTCAATTTTTCTGTAGCTTCTGCTCTATTTGTGAAAGGACCAATCAACACTTTATTGTAAAGTTTTCCTTTAATAGTAAGCTGATAAACTTTATAGCTGTAGCCTTTTGAAACTATACTTTTAAGTAAATTTTTATTTGGATCTTTTGTAAATGCCCCAATTTGAATAAAATATCCATCTATATTTGTAGCTTTTTTCGTAAAATTTGTCTCTTTAGCAGGCGGAACTACAATCTCTTTTTTAGGTTTTGATACTACAGTTGGTTTTGGTTTAGGTTGTACAACTTTTTCCACTACTTTTGGTGCAACTTTTTGAGCCTCTTTATCCAATCCAAATAGATCTCTTTTAGGTTCAACTTTTACTTTTGGAGTATCTATTACTAAAGGAACATTTGTAGGTGCTTGTTGTTGAGGAATTTCAAGATCAGTTAGCGCTTCTTTCTCTTTTTCAACTATTGCATTTGTTTCATTAAGATTATTTTTTTTATCAATAACTTTTTGATACTCTTCATTTGAATCTATTTTATTTAATATATCATCTTTAGTCACTTCTGGTTGTTGAACACTATTTACTTTTTCTAATTGGCTTTGTGTATCGTTATTCGAAATAAGTCGAATAACTAAGACTGTAATAATAAATAATAGTACTAACCCAAAACCTAACATAATATATTTTTTCTTATTGTTGTTTGCTTTTGATGTATCTAACATAATATCTTCTACACCATTATGTGCAGTTGTATTATTTGGGGCATCACTACCAATAGATAAATCAACAAATGCAGAATCATCTTCATTTGCTTCCATATCCATATCCATATAATTTTGTTCACGTTTTACAGATGCTCTTTTTAACTCTTCTAATCTTTGTTGCTCTTGAGTTAATCGTTCTTTATCTTGTTCTATTCCGACATTTCTAAGAAACTCATTTCCATCTACTTTCATGATACCCTCCTTTAATTAAAAATTGTTATTAGTAAGTTGATTTTGTATAAATAACAAATTTTTGTGCTAATTCTTCTAACTCTTTACTTACTTTTGATTGAAGCTCTGTATTGTTAATATCGTCTAAAACATCAGCAATTTTATTTGCAATAAGCTCAAATTCAGCCTCTTTCATACCACGTGCTGTAAGTGCTGGTGAACCAACTCTAATACCTGAAGTTACAAAAGGACTTCTTGTTTCACCTGGAACTGTATTTTTATTTACTGTAATACCAGCATTTCCTAAAGCTGCATCTGCATCTTTTCCTGAAAAGTCTTTATTTAAAAATGACACAAGAACAAGATGGTTATCTGTACCATCAGATACTAAATCATATCCTCTTTTCATTAATACATCTCCAAGAACTTTTGCATTAGCTTTTACTTGTTTTGCATACACTTTCCATGATGGATCTAAAATCTCTTTAAATGCTACAGCTTTTGCAGCAATTACATGAACAAGTGGTCCACCTTGTAATCCTGGGAAAATTGCAGAATTGATTTTTTTAGCAATCTCTTCATCATTACACATAATCATACCACCTCTTGGTCCTCTTAATGTTTTATGTGTTGTTGTAGTCACTACATCAGCGTATGGGAATGGAGACATATGTTCACCTGCAGCAACAAGACCAGCAATGTGTGCAATATCTGCAAATAAAATAGCACCAACTGCATCAGCAATCTCTCTAAATTTTGCAAAATCAATCTCTCTTGCGTATGCAGAAGCACCACAAACGATAATTTTTGGTTGAACCATTTTAGCTATATCCATAACTCTATCATAGTTAATTCTACCATCTAACTCTACACCATAATAAAATGCAGAATAATTTTTTCCTGAAAATGATGGTTTAGAACCATGTGTAAGGTGTCCACCATGAGATAGATCCATACCTAAAATTTTGTCACCAGCTTTAATAAGTGCTGCATATACTGCACCATTTGCTTGCGATCCTGAATGTGGTTGTACATTTGCATAGTTACATCCAAAAATTTCACACGCTCTATCAATTGCAAGTTGTTCAACTTGGTCAGCAAATTCACATCCACCATAGTATCTTTTATAAGGATAACCTTCAGCATATTTATTTGTAAATACTGAACCCATAGCTTCCATTACTGCTGGCGATGTAAAGTTTTCGCTAGCAATCATCTCTAGGTGATTAGTTTGTCTTTCTAATTCATTTTCAATCATTCCAAAAACTTCTGCATCTGCAGTTTGTAAGTTACTACTTTTTATAAATTCGTTGTTTTCTGTCATTTTATGTCCTTTTTTTTAATAATTTTGTTGTTTATAATTCACTCGTCGTTAAAAAGTAAAGTACTTTACTTTTAAGACTCCTCACTATGTAGATCAATTTCTTGATGAATTGGTTTCATAGCTGGGAATAATAATACATCTCTAATACTATGTTCGTTTGTTAACATCATTACAAGTCTATCAATTCCAATACCTTGACCAGCCGTTGGAGCCATACCATAAGATAAAGCATTTACAAAGTCTGCGTCCATCTCATGTGCTTCATCATCTCCACAATCTTTTGCATCCATTTGACCTTCAAATCTTTTTAATTGGTCTAATGGATCGTTTAACTCTGAAAATGCATTTGCAATCTCTTTACCACCAATAAATAATTCAAATCTATCAGTTAAATGAGGTTGCTCATCATTTCTTCTTGCAAGAGGCGATATCTCAACTGGATACTCAGTGATAAATGTAGGGTTAATAAGTTTCTCTTCAACATAAGCATCAAATAGTTCACCTTGTAGTTGCCCTATATTCATTGCAGAATTAACATCGATATTGTTCTCTTTACAAAATACTAATATTTTTTCTTTATCTGTTGTAATATCAGCAGGTACTCCACCAATTTCTGTTAAAGATGCGATTAATGGAATCTCTTTAAAATCTTTAAAATCTATCTCTAAATCACCATACGGCAATCTAGTTGGAAGATTTAAATGTTCAAATAAATATTCAAAATACTCTTTTGTGATTACTATTAAATCTTTATATGTTTTGTATGCCCAGTAAAACTCAATAGAAGTAAACTCAGGATTATGTGTAGCATCCATACCTTCATTTCTAAAGTTTCTATTGATCTCAAATACAGCTTCAAAACCACCAACAATAAGTCTTTTTAAATATAACTCAGGTGCAATTCTTAAAAATCTGTCAACACCTAAAGCGTTGTGGTGTGTTGTAAATGGTTTAGCATTTGCCCCACCTGCAATTGGGTGCATCATAGGAGTTTCTACTTCTAAGAAACCTTTATCTTCAAAGAATCTTCTTGTTAAAGAGATAACTTTAGATCGTACATGAAAAGTTTTTTTCACTTCTGAGTTCATAATAAGATCTAAATATCTTTGTCTATATCGAAGCTCTTTATCTTGAATACCATGGTATTTTTCAGGAAGTGGAGAGATCGCTTTTGTTAATATTTTGAAGCCAGAAACGTGTAATGAAAGTTCACCTTTACCTGTTACAAATGGATATCCTTCAACTTCTACAATATCACCAACTTCAATCATTTTTTTAAAAATAGTATTATAAAAACCTTCTGGAAGATGGTCTCTGCTTACATAAACTTGTAACATACCACTCTCATCTTCTATTTTAAGAAAACTTGCCTTTCCCATAAGTCTGAAAAATTTGATTCTTCCTGCAACTGTATAATGTCTATTCTCATCTCGTTGATTCTCTTTTGATGCTACATCGCTATTTACATTTATAAATTTTTCGATTGTTGTATTTCTACTTGATTCATTTGAGTATGGATTAAATCCAGCTTCTCGTAAATCGTCTGCTTTTTGTATTCTTTGTTGTATATATTTATTTTCAAACAATTTTATTTATCCTTTTAGTATGTTATTTTTTTTCTTGACAAGGTGTACATACACCAAATATTTGCATTGTGTGATCTGTTATTTTAAAACCATTTGCTTTTGCTATATCTTCTTGTTTCTTTTCAATCTCATCATCTAAAAATTCAACAATTTTTCCACAGCCTGTACAAATAATGTGATCATGGTGCTTACTTGAATTTCCTTCATATTTTTTACCATCTTTACCAAATGAGATTGAAGAGATGAGATTTACCTCTTCTAGAAAATTTAAAGTTCTATAGATAGTTGCTATTCCGATTTTTTGATCTGGATATTCCTCTTTGACAATATCCAAAACCTCTTCAGCATTTAAATGATCATCAATATTTAAAAGAATTTGAAGAATAATAGCTCTTTGCTCTGTATACTTCATACCTTTGTTTTTTAAAACAACTTTTAAATCATCGATAGCTTCACTATTGTTGTTGTTCATTCTGTGTACCCTTTAATTGTTTTGCTAACTCTTCAGCTCTTTTTTCCATCTCTTCTTGTGAAATCTCTTTTATACTCTCTTTTGTTGAATCAACAACTTCATCAAGTTGCTTTGTAACTTTTTGTTGAAAGCCACTTGTATCTAACTTGATAATATATCCACCAGTATCTTTTAAAATTGGAAATGCAATACTTGATTCTAATTTTGGTGCTAAATTATCATTAATAATTTGTACTTGCGATGTTGCGTAAGCAATAATTGAAAATAATAAAAATATCTTACCTGCACCAAATGCAAATCCAAAAATTCTATCAAAAATACCTAAACCACTCATTTTAAATATTTTTTCTAAAGCAGAACCTACGATATATGCTATAATCCAAAATAAAACCAATGATACTACAAAACCAGCTAAAAGTACTGTGTTTTCATTTTGCATTGGAATAATTCCATTTACAATTGCACCTGTATCGCTTGAAACTCGAGAAGCTACAAAAACTCCACCAACTATTCCAACTAGTGAAAAAAACTCTTTCGTAAAACCTCTAAAAAGACCCTTTAATCCTAGTATTGTTACTAGTGCTATTACCACTAAATCAAAAATATTAACATTTTCCAAAAAATTACCTACTATTTATTTCTATTTTATGCACTATTATATCTTTATTTAGATAAAATAATCTTTATGATAAATAGATATAAAACAAAAAAGATATTTGTAGGTGATGTTGCAGTTGGAGGAGACGCTCCAATTAGTGTACAATCTATGACTTATACAAAAACAAGTGATGTTGCTGCAACGGTAGAACAAATAAAATTATTACATTTTGCAGGTGCTGATATCGTACGTGTTGCTGTTCCTGATATAGAAGCTGCGAACGCTTTAAAAGCTATCAAAGAACAAACAAGTTTGCCAATTGTAGCTGATATACATTTCAATTATAAACTCGCACTCAAAGCTGCCGAAGTTGTTGATTGTATTCGATTTAATCCTGGGAATATCAGTGATAAACAAAAAATTAAAGAGATCGTACAAGCGTGTAAACAAAGAAATTTACCTGTACGAATTGGTGTAAATTGTGGATCATTAGAGAAACAATTTGAAGACAAATATGGACAAACTGCAAAAGGTATGGTTGAGTCAGCTATTTATAATATTAAATACTTAGAGGATTTGGATTTTACTGATATTAAAGTATCTTTAAAAGCAAGCGATGTTCAAAGAACAGTTGAAAGTTATAGAATGCTTCGACCACTCAATAACTACCCGTTTCACTTAGGAGTAACAGAAGCAGGAACTGAATTTCATAGTACAATTAAATCATCAATTGCATTAGGCAGCCTGCTCCTTGATGGGATTGGTGATACGATGCGTATCTCAATGACTGGTGCATTGGAAAAAGAGATAGAAGTTGGTCGTGCTATCTTAAAAGATGCAGGTATCATCAAAGAGGGACTCAATATCATCTCTTGCCCAACTTGTGGAAGAATTGAAGCTGATTTAGTAACAGCAGTTGCCGAAGTTGAAAGAGCAACAGCACATATTAAAACACCGCTCAATGTTTCAGTAATGGGATGTGTAGTAAATGCCTTAGGTGAAGCCAAAAGTGCTGATGTTGCTATTGCCTATGGTAATGGAAGTGGACTTATCATCAAAAAAGGGGAAGTGATAGAAAAACTACCTACAGATAAACTTCTAGGAAGATTTCTAGAAGAGGTTGAAAAAGAAGCAAAACTTCAACAAAACTAACCATCTAAAATTGTAAAAGTTTATTTATAAACTTTTACAATCTCTTTTGTTATCTCATAAAGCTTTAAAGCTGAAGATATATCACAATTTTCTCTATATGAGTGTGGAAAAAATATATCTGGACCTATCGAACATACTTGAATATTTGGATATTTTTCTTTAAAAATCGCACACTCTAAACCTGCGTGAATCGCATGAAGTGTTGTATTTGGTACAAATTTTTTATAGATCTCTAAAACATCATCGTTAAATTTAGATTGAGTTGGTTTCCAAGCTGGATATTTTCCATCTGTAGTTACCTCAAATCCTAATATTTCAAGTAAAGCAACAGTTTCATCTTTTATAGTTGCTAATGCATTATTATCCATGCTTCTGGCACTTAGACTAATTTGAAAATCATCAATATTATTTTTTACAATTGCAAGGTTAATTGATGTTTCCACTACATTTACATCTTTGTTATATTCTCGTATACCATTTGCAAAAATGTACATAAAGTTTATAATATTTTCATCAAGTTTTTTGTAGTTTTGCGTAGTTGTATCTATTTTAGTAATACTCATTTTTTCATGCGAAGATAAAGGAGTTTTATCATTTGGAACAGCAATAATAGCTTTTGCTCTTTTTGGAATAGAGTTAATTCGCTCTCCTCCATTTAAATCTAAAAGATCTGCATCACACTCTTTAATCGTTTTAGCAATAAGTTTTAAAGCGTTTGGAATATTTTTATCAATATCAACACCACTATGACCACCATCTAAATTTTCTATATTTATCTCATATAAAACTTTATTTCCCTCATTACTTACATATTGATGTTTTGATGTAGTAGCAAATATATCAACACCACCAGCACACCCTATACATATCTCTCCTTGAGCTTCACTATCAAGATTGAGCATATATGTAGATTGTATTTCAAACTCAATATTATTTGCTCCAATTAAACCTATCTCTTCATCACAAGTAAAAAGAAACTCACAGTTTTCACCCTCAGCCATGAGTGCTAGCATATAAGAACATCCTATTCCATTATCTGCACCCAAAGTTGAATCTTTTGCGTATAAAAAACCATCTTCTTCTATGAGTTCTGGAACTTTTCCATCTACTAAACAAACAATATCATAGTGAGATTGTAAACAGATATTTACTTTTTGATTCTCTTTAAAACATAAAATATTGTTTGCACTATCAACTTTACAGATATAATTGTATTTTGTAGCAAACTCTTTTACAAAATTGATAAATGGCTCGTGTGTTCCACTACATCGTGGTATTTTTGTGATAATTTTAAATAGTTCAATAGGTTCCATGAGTACTCCAAATAAGTATATTTTTTATGATTATAACGCAATGATAATTATGAGGTTATTATAGTATCTAAATATAAAAAAAGGGACTGCAAAATGCAATCCCTTTTTTAAATAATACTCTAAAAATTATGAACAGTGTCCACCACCACAACATGTTGTAGCTGAAGGTGCTACTGCCGAAGCTGCTGCTATTGCTGCTGCATAATCT
>JBATTX010000256.1:0-2352 GCA_049670825.1 Arcobacteraceae bacterium
GATAAAAAAGCGCAAGAGAAAATCATCAAAGATTTAAGCATAGGAATTGTTGGTGATCAAACAGCTCTTATTAATAGTATTGCTACATCTATAAATATATTAAAACAGAAAAAAACAAAATCAAAAATTATCATTGCAATTACTGATGGGGATGACACAGCAAGTAATATTCCTCTATCAGTAGTAGTAAAGATGGCAAAAAAATACAATATTAAAATATACACTATAGGAATAGGGCGTTCAAATACTTACATGCTCGATCAACTCGCAAAGAGTAATGGTGGGAAAACATTTGTGGCATACACAAAAGATGACTTAAAAGTGATATATGAAACTATTGATAAACTAGAAAAAAGTAAAATTGAGCAAAATAAGATTGTTGTAAATGAGTATTATTTCTTTTATCCATTGATGGTGAGCTTTTTATCACTCCTCTTTTTTGTATATCTTAAAAATAAAAGGGACAATATCTAAAATGGAATTTTTAAATCCAAATGTATTTTATATTATGATGATACCTTTAGTGTTGTTATTTGTACTGCTTATTACTTCAAAAAGTGGTATAGAGAAACATTTTTCAAAAAAGATTTTACAGCAGCTTAAAGTGGGTAATCAATATCTCAGTAAAAAAAGTAGAAATATCTTATACTTTATAGTGCTTATATTATTTATCATCTCACTTGCACGACCCGTTATGAACAAAAAAGAGCAAGATGTAAAACAAAGTCTTATACCCATAGTTATTGCACTTGATGTATCTAAATCAATGCTTGTGGAAGATATCTATCCAAATAGAATCTCAATGGCAAAAAAGAAACTTCAAAAGATCATAGAGAAAAGTAAAAACTCCACTATAGGGATTGTACTCTTTGCAAAAGACTCTTTTATATTATCTCCTGTAACAGAAGATTTTATCTCATTAAAATATATTGTTGATAATCTAGATACAAAACTAAACTTTGCCAATGGCTCAAATATATTTTCTATTTTGGAAGCTACAAAATATATGCTTGCTGATTTTAAAGTGAAAAATCTGATTATTTTAAGTGATGGTGGAAATGAAGATGATTATAAGGAGGAGCTCTCATTTGCAAAAGAGAACGATATAGTTATCTATAGTATTGGACTAGCCACAAAAAAAGGTGCACCAATTCCTAATGAAAATGGATATGTAACAAATAAAAATGGAGATATAGTAACTTTAAAACTCAATGAATCGATTAAAAACTTGAGTTTAAAAAGTGCAGGAGGGTATATTGATTATAGTTTAGATAGTACTGATGTTGATGCTATAATAAATCGTATCAATATACAGTCTAAAAAAGAGGAACTGAATATTCAAAAAGTCAAAACATACACAGAGTTATTTTATTACCCTTTATCTTTAGCACTTTTATTATTACTATTATCACTAAGCTCATTTCCAAGATTTAAAAAGAAGCAGACACATAACAGTATAATATTATTTATAGGACTTAGCAGTTGTTTTATAACACCAATAAAAACATATGCATATACTTTTAACTTTGAAAATATACAAAATGCCAATGAGGCATATAAGAATAAAGAGTATAGCAAAGCAAGTGATAACTACCGAAAAGTATCACAAAATAGTCAATCATTTTATAACCTTGGAAACTCTTTGTATAAAGAGAAAAAATATGAAGATGCAATAAAAGCATACAATAAAGTAATCACAAACGATACCAACCTAGAAGCACAAAAACTATATAACTTAGGGAATAGTTATGTTCAAACAAATAAGTTAGAAAAAGCAAAAGAGTTCTATGAAAAAGCTTTAAAGATAAAAGATGATAAAGATACAAAAGAGAATCTTGAATTAGTAAACAAAGAGTTAGCGAAACAAAAACAACAACAAGAAAATAAAAATAAAGAAGATAAGAAAAAAGAGCAAGATAAAAATAAACAAAAAGATGACCAAAAAAATAAAGAGAATCAACAAAACAAAAATCAAGATACTCAAAACCAAAAAGATAAAGAAGATAAATCAAATAAAAAAGAGAATAATGAACAAACTAAACCACAAAGTAAAGAGCAAAAAGATAAACAAAACCAAGAAAATAAAAAAAGTGAACCAAATAAAAATCAAGAGCAAAAACAAGATGAAGCAAACGATGCAAAAGATATAGAAAAAAAACAACAAGAAAAGAAAAATAAAGCACAACAGATGCAATTACAACAACAATCTGCTAAACCTCAAAAAAATGAAATCTCTGAAATGGAAGAAAAAAAGTGGATGAAGATACTTCAAAATCAACAAGCACCAATATACTTACAAAAAGTAAAAACAAATAAAGCGAGTAATCATGATGAAAAACAACCTTGGTAAAA
>JBATTX010000257.1:0-7869 GCA_049670825.1 Arcobacteraceae bacterium
AAATAAACAAAATATTCATTGTATTTTAAAAATATATTATTTTGTTCATTTACGAAATATCTATTTTTTAAAATTTTCTCTTTCTCTTCATAAGAGTAAGCTAAAGGTGTACTTTGTAAACCAATCAGTAAAAATGTAAAAAATGTAGTTATTAGTAAAATAGGAAGTAACACATCTCGTTTTGAAACACCCAATGAATAAAAACTCACAAGAGCATTGTCTTTAATAAGAAAAGTTAATGTTACAATCCAACCAAAAACTAAAGATAATGGTAGGGTAATAGTAAGCGTAAAAAATATATCATAAATAATATATAATAGTTGCAAGTTTGCTGAATTTGGAAGTCGCCCAAAATATTGTAAAACATCAATCCCTACAAAGAATAGTTCAAGAGATAATAAAATAATTAAAAAGTATTTTATATATTTAGCAAGTAAATATTTTGTTATTATTTTCAATTTTTAGCTTTAATCGTAAATGTAGATTTAACCTCTTCAAGTGGCAACTTTTTTAATGCATCAATTGACTTAATGATATGATCTATTATTTCATCTAATTGTAAAAACTCTTCTTTTGAAAAATTTGATAATACATAATCAGCTACATCACTTTTATTTTCAGGCTTTCCAATGCCAACTCGAATTCGAGTGTAATCTTTTCCTACATGACTATCAATTGATCGCAAGCCATTGTGACCGCCATGTCCACCGCCAACTTTAAACTTAACTGCACCAAAAGGTAAATCTAAATCATCGTGTACTACTATAATATTTTCATTTGGAATATTATAATACTCTACGATACTAAGTATTGATTCACCAGAAAGATTCATAAATGTTTGTGGTTTTACGTATAAATTTGAAAGATTTTTTTGAACAATTGCTTGAAAATTTGAATTGTTTATATTTGTAGTAGATAAGTTTTTAGTTATCTTATCGATAACTAAAAAACCTATATTGTGTCTAGTATTTTTATATTTATCACCTGGATTACCAAGTCCAGAGATTAAGTACATATTCCTAAAACTTTTACTATTTAGCTTTAATTACACCAACAACTGGTACTCTTGGGTCTAAGAAACATTCAACACCTTCTGGTAATTTGATATCTCTTACAAGGTAGTTATCACCTGTATCTAAATTTGTAACGTTAAAGTGAAAACTTGCTGGTAAATTTTCAATTGTACATTTAACTGCAACTCTATTTCTGTGGTATGCTAGAAGACCTTTATTTTTAAGACCTTTAGGTGTACCTTCTGTTGTAACTGGAACATAGTATGTTGCTCTTACACCTGGTTGTGCGATCATTAAGTCAACGTGTACTAATGTTGAAGTGATTGGGTGTTTTTGGTACTCTTGTACTACTACTTTATATGTGTTTCCTGCTACTTCTACATCGAAAGCTACTGTTTCTTTAGCTTTTAAAAATCTAATATAGTCATTTAATTTGAAAGCAGCGTTAATATTTTCGCAACCTTTTCCATAAATGTTAGCAATTAGATAACCATCTCGTCTTAGTTGTTTTGTTGATTGTTTTACGATACTATCTCTAAGTATACCTTGTAACATTGTGTTTCCTTGTTTTAATTTAGTGGCGTATTATAGTAAAATTTTATTAAATTAGGGTTAATTAAGAATTAATTTTTAATAAAATAACTTTCAACACCTTTTGCAATCCCTTTTGCAATAAGCTTCTGATAATTCTTAGTAGCAATTCTATGTCCTTCTCTTGGATGAGAGATATATCCAACTTCTACTAAAACTGATGGCATTTGCGCTCCAACAAGTACCCAAAATGGTCCTTCACGCACGCCACCATCACGAATATTTTTTTCACCATATTTTTGCCTTAAAGTGAAAAGCATATTTTTTTGTATATCTATCGCCATTTTGTTAGCTGCAGTTATTTTTGCTCTATTTAAAATAGTCAATAAAGAATCTTTACTGCTCCAACCCATTCCAGACATATCACCTTTGTTTTCTAAGGCTGCAACTCTTTTAGCTCTTGCACTTCTTGCAGGAGAAAGAAAATATGACTCTACTCCATGTGCTTTACTTGCTCTATTTTTTCTTGCAGCATTTGCATGAATTGAGATAAATATATCAGCATTTTTACTATTGGCATATTTTGTTCTATGTGGAAGTTTTACATATTTATCACGTGAACGTGTCAAGTATACTTTAAATCCAAATCGCTCTAATTCTTCTTTTAAATATTTACTGATATTCAACGTTATATTCTTTTCAAATCTAATTCGTTTATAACTTGCACCAGAATCAGTTCCACCATGTCCTGCATCTATTACTATAACTTTTTTAGCAGGATACAAAATATTATTATCTAAAACTACTACTTCTTTTTTAATACTTTCTTTTTTCTTTTTTGGGTTATTAGTTTTTGGCTTTTCTACTTTTGGCAAAGTTTTTTTGCTAACATTTGTTTTAGTCACAGGTAATTCATCTAGTACTTTAATGATAATCTGATTTTTATTTAGTATATAAATTGTTTTTAAATTTGTTTTATTCTTTAATGTAATAGCTAAAAGATTATCTCTTTTTTGATAAACACCTATTTTATAAACTCCAGGCATTGAAAGTTTTGTTGGAGTAGCATCTTTAAAATTCCCTTTTAACAAAAATTCATCAAAATAGAGGCTTCCTTTTTTCATCTCATTAAAATCAATATAAGAGCTATCTATATTTTTATTAAATTCAATTGTAATGGCATTGTTTGTTTGGGTAACTGATTTGATTGAATATTGTTTTGTTAGAATGGATCTAGTAACTCTGTTTGTTAGCACAGCAGTGTTATCTAATCTATTGAGTTCTCGTTTATAGTTTAATGTATTTACATCAAGTTTTTCACCATAACGGATAAGTTTTTTTAGATACTCTATCTCTTTATTTTTATCATTTGACATGATAGAACCAAGATAGAGTTTTTTTGTTGTATTAAACTTCTCTTGATAATATTTACTTCCTATAGCAAAAACAGATTGGGATAATAGTAAAAAAATTAAAAAAGTTTTAGCTAATAATTTCAATTTTACTCGCCGTTAGTTAGTTTATCCATTAACTCTTTTACGCTTATTATCTCTTTTACTTTATATCCATTTGAACCAGTGAAAAAAAGTCCTGTATCTAAATCACCTTGATATGCAGCACCTAATCTATCTGCAATACAATAACCAACAGCTTTTGCTTCTACACCCCTATTACATGGAGCAACACAGTTAGAAATACATTGTACTTTTGGAGCTGTGTTATTTTCTATTGTAAATTGTAAATTAGTTACAATTCTTCTTGCTGGCAATCCAACAGGTGACTTTCCTAATTTAATATCTTCCTCTTTAGCATTTAACAATACATCTTTAAATATAGGACCAGCATCACACTCATGTGTTGCAATAAATCTTGTCGCCATTTGTACACCGGTACAACCCATAGCTAAAAATTTATCTATATCATTCTTATCCCATATTCCACCTGCAGCAATAATTGGAATATCTTCTCCCCAGTTTTTAGCTTCTTCAATAACAGGAGGAACAATTTTTTCTAACTGAAACTCTTCTTTAAAACAATCTTCATATTTAAAGCCTTGATGTCCACCACTTAAAGGACCTTCAACGATTATTGCATCTGGAACTTTATTGTATCTTTTCCATTTTTTACAAATAAGTTTCAAAGCACGTGCAGAACTTACAATTGGAACAAGTGCAACATCTGGAAAATCTTGTGTAAATTCAGGCATATTTGTAGGTAATCCAGCTCCTGTAATAATGATATTAATACCTGCTTCACAAGCATCTTTTACCATTCTTCCATAATCATTACACGCGTATAAAATATTACAAGCTAAGGGTGCATCTCCACAAATTTTTCTTGCATTTTCAACTATTTCAAAAAAAGATTCTCTAGAGTAAAAATTCAGTGCATCTTTAGGTTTGTCTTTTTTCATTACTACATTAACATTTTCACTTTTATTTTTGTAATAACCAGTTCCAACTGAAGATATAACTCCAAGTCCACCCTCTTTAGCTACGGTTCCTGCTAATTGATCCCAACTTATTCCGACACCCATTCCACCTTGGATAATTGGTTTCTCAATCTCGTATTTACCTATTTTCATATTATATACCTCAGTTTATTTTACTATTACTTTTACGAAGTTTTTTTTACCTTTTTGTAAAATAAACTCTCCTGCCTCAAAGCAGTATTTGTCACTATCAATTTTCACTTGATCAATTTTCACTGCGCCACCTGTTATATCTCTTCGCGCTTGAGAAGTTGAAGGAACTAATCCACAATCAACCATTGCTTGTAATATACCTATACCATTTTCTAAAGTATGCTCATCCATCTGAGTTGGGATGTCTTTTTTAGCAAAGATTTTTGTAAATTCTTCTGAAGCTAAATTACCTTTTCCTGCACCATGGTATCTATCTACAATCTCTATTGCTAATAACTCTTTGACCTTTTTAGGGTGCAATGATTTATCTTCTACACCATTTTTCATCTCTTCAATCTCTTTTAAAGATTTTGAAGAAAGGAGTTCAAAATATCTCCACATAAGTTCATCAGAGATACTTAAAACTTTACCAAACATATCATTAGCTTCATCTGTTACACCAATATAATTTCCTAAAGATTTAGACATCTTTTGTACACCGTCTAAACCTTCTAATATCGGCATCATCATCACAACTTGCTGTTTTTTAATATTATATGCTTTTTGTAATTGTCTTCCCATAAGAAGATTGAACTTTTGATCAGTTCCACCAATTTCTACATCTGATTTTAGATGAACGCTATCATATCCTTGAAGTAGTGGATACATAAATTCACTTACTGCAATTGGAGTATTAGATGCATATCTTTTTGAGAAATCATCTCTTTCTAACATTCTTGCCACTGTTAAGTTTGAAGCTAATTGTAACATACCAGAAGCTCCTAAAGATTGCAACCAATCATCGTTGTAAACGACATCCGTTTTCTCTTGATCTAAAATTTTGAATGCTTGTGTTGTATAGCTTTCAATATTTTTTAAAACATCATCTTTTGTGAGTACTTTTCTTGTAGCACTTTTACCTGTTGGGTCACCAATCATTGCAGTAAAATCACCAATTAAAAATTGTACTCTTGCTCCATATTTTTGAAATATTGCTAATTTTTGCAACAATACTGTATGTCCTAAATGTAAATCAGGTGCTGTTGGATCAAATCCTGCTTTTACGTAAAATATTTCATTATTTTCAAAATAGTTTCTTATTAATTTTTCTAATCTTGTATCATCTATAATTTCAGCAGATCCTCTTAGGATCTCATCCATTGCTTCTTTTATCTTAATTTCCATAATTTTCCTATTTGTAGGCATCTATATTCATATAAAATTCTACTATTTTAACCTTTTGTTCTATTAATGCTCTTACTTCTTGTTTATTATCATTTTTAATTTCAAAATCTATACTACAATATTGATTTGCAGCATATTTATCTTTTCCATATTCTATAAATAAAATAGTTGCTTCGTGATCAACCGACAGATGTGTTAATAATTTTGCCATCTCCCCTCTTACACTAGGAATACTTGCAACCATTTTATATTTATAAAATTTATCTTTCACCCAACCACAATAAAGCATTTGATGTTGTTTTTTTATTTTTTTATATGCAGTTTCACACATTTTATGATGAATCACTACATCTTTTGAATCTTTTAATGCAACTATATCATCTCCGAATTTCGGATGACAACAGTGGTCAAATGATACTGAATTAATGCTAAAATTCGAATATACTAATACATTATCAAATTGAATTCTTTTCAGATTTAAAGTTTGTATTTTAAACCGAGCTATAAGTCCATCTTTTTTTCTAACATAGTCTAGCAGAGTTTTTTTAACTTGACGTAAGTGATCAAGATTATATACGATTTTTTGTAAGTTTGTTAGGTTTAAATCTTCAATTTCATCTAAAATAGAGTTTTTATATCGTGAAAAAATTGTATTAATAATATTTTGACTTGTTAATTTATCAATATTATTCAACCTACTATGACATAATGTTTTAATTGATTTAATAGCTTTTGTTGTTTGTACCATATCTTGCCAAGAACATCTAGGGATCACATGTTCACCAGTTTTAATAGATATGATATCACCACTTTTAAGCTGTGTTAAAAGGGGTTTTTTAATTTTATTAATATTTGCTTCAATCGCTTTATTTCCAACATCAGTGTGAACACTATAAGCAAAATCATAAGCTGTTGCACCTCTAGGAAGTGTAAATATTTCACCTTTTGGAGAATAAACAACAATATCTTCACTGTAAAGATCTTGTTTTGCATCATTGTAGAACTCTTCAACATTTGCTTCATTTGAAGCTAAAGAATGAAGCCAATCTAAATTTGGTCCTTTACTATTATTACCACCATTTTTGTACTTCCAATGAGCTGCTACACCGTATTCAGCAATATCATGCATATCAAATGTTCGTATTTGTACTTCATAAATTTTAGAATTTGAAAATACTGTTGTATGTACCGTTTGGTAACCATTTTCTTTAGGTACAGAGATATAATCTTTAAATCTCGCAACAAGTGGTTTATTATGAATATGAATTATTCCCAACACATTATAACAATCGATAGGTTCTTTTACAATAATTCGTATAGCATAAAGATCAAGTACCTCATCAATACTTACACCTTTTCTTTGCATCTTTAAATAAATAGAATAATAATGTTTAACTCTACTGTAAATTTGTATGTCATCTTCTGAATACCCATTTTTTTCTAATAATATTTTTGTACTTGATAAAAAATCATTTAAATTTAATTGTATTTTTTGCTGATACGCTTTGATATGGGTATCAATTTTGGAAAACTCTTCTGGAAATAAAAATGAAAAAGAAAGATCTTCTAATAAATTTTTAATCGTCGAGATACCAAGTCTATGTGCTATTGGAGCATAAACAACTAAAGTTTCTTCTGAAATTTTTCTTTGTTTTTCAGGACTAAGAGCATCCAAAGTAAGCATATTATGCATTCGATCACATAATTTAACAACCATAATTCGAACATCTTTAATAGAAGCGATAAGCATTTTTCTAAATGTCAATGCTGATGATAAAAGTTTTTTATCATCTTTAGTATCTGAAAGTTCATGTTCTCTTATCTCAACAATTTTTGTTAAACCATCAACGATACAAGCAACATCACTTCCGAACTCTTTTTCAACTTCTTCAATTGAGATTTCAGTATCTTCAACTACATCATGCAATAATGCAGCTATCACCATATGTTCATCATTACTGTAATGTGCTGTTACTGTTGCAACTAAAATTGGGTGTACTACATAAGGTTCACCACTTTTACGAAATTGTGTTTTGTGAGAGTTAATTGAATAGTTTAGTGCTTTTTCAACACCATCTGTAAAATCAAAATTTGATTTTAAAAAATCTATCGCACCATCGATGGTTTTGATAGATTTAACATTTTTTAGGAATTTATTCAACACCATCAATCACTAGTATACCAGATGCTATCTCTTTAATCGCTATATCTGTGTATTTCATGTTCTTTGTTTGGTCACTGTCAATTAATGGCTTTGCACCTTTACTTAACTCATCTGCTCTTTGACCAACAGCCACTGCTAGTACATATCTATCATTATTTGTTTTTTCTAATGCTTGTGCTAATATCTCTTCTAATCTCATTTAAAATTCTCCTCTTTTACTTTACTACAGAACACTGGCTGTAATCGCCGTTTATTATATTTAGTAGATTACCTTTTTTATTCATGTTTGCTACAATTATTGGAAGTTGGTTATCTTTTGCTAAAGCGATTGCTGTATCATCCATAACTTTGAT
>JBATTX010000258.1:0-1512 GCA_049670825.1 Arcobacteraceae bacterium
AGTTTAACCGCTGCTTGTAATCTTGTACCCTATTTACATGATTATAGTGTGGATGTTTTTGGTAAAAAAGATTTAGAACACAATCTTGAACATCTCAATCTTTATAATAAAATAGATGAGATCATGCAACCTGCTTGGGAAGGATATGATGCGATAATTTGTATTTTAGCTATGGGTGCAGTGGTAAGAAAAATCGCTCCATTTTTAAAAGACAAATCAACTGATCCTGCTGTTATTGTTATCAATTTAGCTTTGGATAAAGTTGTACCACTTTTAAGTGGGCATCTTGGTGGTGCAAATGAGTTAAGTGATATTATCGCTTCAAGAATTGATGGGTGTTTAAATTTTGTATCAACTGCAACAGATCAAACCAACACTTTGGCTTTTGAGATGTTTGCAAAGAAAAATGCTTTGGAGATTCATAATCTAAAAGAGTTAGCCCTTATCTCAAACTCATTATTAAATAAAAAAGAGGTAGAGGTTTTAACATACGAGTCTATTTTTGAAACAATACCAAATAAAAATAACTTAAAACTAGTAAGTGAACAAACAAGCGAACTGTGTGTAAATATCACTCCATTTAATAGCCCTCTTTTAACATTTAAACCAAAAGTGTATCTTGGAATTGGGTGTAATAGAGACACAACTTTTCAAGAGATAGAAAAAGCATTTTTAACATTTTTAGAAACAAATAATCTTAAGAAAAATCAAATAGAAAATATCGCTTCATTTGAAGCAAAAGCTGATGAAAAAGGACTTTTAGAGTTTGCCCATAAATATAATTTTGATATCCGATTTTACAATGAATCTGAAATCAATAACTTAGAGGGTGAATTTTCTCCATCAGCATCAACAAAATTCTTTGGACTCAAAGGTGTATCAGAACCAGCAAGTGTGCTAGTTTCGAAATATAAAGAACTCATCATTCCAAAAGAGGTGTCTGAGAAAAAAATAACAATAGCGGGAGCCGTTTAAAATGAAAAGATTATATATCATAAGTAGTGGAGCTGGAGGTACAAGTTATATCACTCCAGAAGCTAAAAGTGCGATAGAAGAGTGTGAAGTTGTAGTTTCATACTCAAAATACGCTAAAGAGTTAAAAGAGATGATTGCGCAAAAAGAGATATTTACTTCAGGAATGACACACGAAATAGAAAGATGTACACAAGCTATAGAATCAGCAAGAAGTGGAAAAACAACTTGTATCATCTCAAATGGTGATGCAAATGTTTTTGGTATGGCTACACTGATTGTAGAGATTATTGATGAGCAAAACCTATGGGATGAGATAGAGCTTATCTCATTACCTGGGGTTACCTCATTTTGAGCAACTGCTGCAAAAGTGGGTGCTCCTGTTTCTCAAGATTTCTCTATCATCTCATTATCTGATAGATTAACAGATATTAACCTGATTGATAAAAGAGTAAATATGGCGTTGGAGTGCGATTTTGTTATAGGGATATACAATCCTAAAACAAAAAAAAGAATCTTACCTTACCAAAACTTTTTAAG
>JBATTX010000259.1:0-23603 GCA_049670825.1 Arcobacteraceae bacterium
AAACCATATTATGGATATGAAAACTTTGATTTTGATGTAGTTATTGGAAGTCATGGTGATGTTTATGACAGAATGATGTGTAGATTTGAAGAGATGAAACAATCTATTAAAATCATTAGACAAGCGATGAAAGAGTTACCAGATGGTCCTATTAATGTAGATGCACCAGGAGTATTACTTCCATCTAAAAAAGATGTTTATGGAAACATTGAAGGGCTTATGAATCAATTCAAACTTACAATTGATGGTATTAAAGTACCAAAAGGTGAGTATTATTCTTATTCAGAAGGTGGAAACGGAGAGCTTGGATTTTATATTGTTAGTGATGGAAATGGACGACCATATAAAGTTAAATGTAGACCACCAAGTTTCTATTCTTTAGCAGCGTATGCTGATATAGTTGAAGGTGGAATGTTGGCTGATGCTATTGTAACAATGGCAAGTATGAATTTTATTGCTGGGGAGTTTGACAGATAATGGGAAAATTTAGCTATACAGAAGAAAATGAAAAAGAGTTTCAAAGAATATTAGAAAAATATCCAAACTCTGATGCGATGATGCTTCCTGGACTTTGGCTAGTTCAAGAGCAAGAGGGTTGGGTAAGTCCAGAAGCTATGTTGTTTATGGCTGATAGACTTGGAAAAACACCAATTGAAGTACATAGTTTTGCAACATTTTATACAATGTTTAACTTAGAACCAATAGGAACATATCATATAGAGCTTTGTAAAACACTTTCATGTATGATAATGGGTGCACCAGAACTTAAAAAGTTTATTAAAGAGACTTTAGGTATAGAACCTGGACAAACAAGTGCCGATGGTAAATTTCACTTTAGTGAAGTTGAGTGTCAAGGTGCTTGTGGTGGAGCTCCAATGATTGCATTAAATCATACTTACCATGAGAACTTAACTGTTGAAAAACTTGACAATATTATCAAAGGATGTAAGTAATGAGTGCAAATGAAATGATAGTAAAAATTGTAAGTAAAAACTTTGATATACCAGATTCTCATAAGTTAGATGTTGCTTTAAAAAATGGAAGATACGAGTCGATTGATAAACTTTTTACAATGACTCCAGATGAAGTAACAGAAGAGGTTTGTAAATCTGGACTTCGTGGAAAAGGTGGGGGAGGGGCTGCTTGTGGTCCTAAATGGAAACTTATGCCACCTGTTGATGAAAGACCAAGATACTTAATTGCAAATGGTGATGAATCAGAACCAGGAACATTTAAAGATAGACAAATATTTGAATATGACCCACACCTTTTAATAGAGGGTATTATTTGTTCTTCGTATGCAATTGGTGCACATGACTGTTACATCTACATTAGAGGTGAGTACAAATTTTTTATTGATAGATTAAATGCAGCAATAGAAGAAGCATATGAAGCTGGAATTATTGGTGAAAAAGTTATGAATAAGTACGACTATCGTATGAACATAACAGTTCACAGAGGTGGTGGTGCTTATATTTGTGGTGAAAAATCAGCACTTATTGAATCTATTGAAGGAAAACGAGGTCATCCAAGATTGAAACCACATGGTAAAGAGTGTGAGTGGTTTTTTGGTCAACCTGCAACTGTAAACAATGTAGAAACAATCGCATCAGTTCCAAATATTGTACTTAATGGTTATGAATCATATACCAAATATGGAACAGAAAAAGCACCAGGGACTATGTTATTTGCTATGAGTGGACCTGTAAATAATCCAGGTGTTTATGAGTTGGCATATGGTTGTAAAATGACAGATGTTATTGAACAAATTGGTGGAGGTATGAAAAATGGTTTAAAACTAAAAGCTGTTATTCCTGGTGGGGCTTCTTGTCCTATTTTAACTGCCGAAGAGGTTGAAAAAGCATACTTAGACTATGAATCAATGTGGGATATCGGATCAACTTTAGGAACTGGAGGGATGATGATTATTCCAGAAGGCGTTTCTATGGTTGATGTAGCTAAAAACCTTATAGAGTTTTATCATCATGAATCATGTGGACAATGTACCCCTTGTCGAGAAGGGTGTGGTTGGATAGATACAATTATCCATAAAATACTTGAAGGTAAGGGTAGTGAAGCAGATTTAAATACGATTTTGGATGTTTGTGAAACTATGAATGGAAAAACTATATGTGTTTTTGCACCAGCTGTTAAAGATATTATAAAAAGTCTTGTAGAGAAATATAGACACGAGTTTGTTTCATATTTTCAAGATGAAAATCAAGTGCAAGGGGAAGTAAGTCATGGGTGAAATGATTAATATTAAAATCAATGGCGCCGAAATGCAGGCAGAAAATGGAAGTTTATTAATTGATACACTTCTTGATGAAAATATTCATATACCACATTTTTGTTATCATCAAGCATTAGGAAAAGATGGAAACTGTAGAATGTGTATGGTTGAAATTGAAGGTCAAAAACGACCACAAATTGCCTGTGATACTTTTATAAAAGAGGGTATGGAAGTTAGAACGCAAGGTGAAAATATTGAGAAAGTAAGACGAGATATTTTAGAACTTGAACTTATCAATCACCCAATAGATTGTCCTACTTGTGATCAAGCAGGTGAGTGTAAACTACAAGATTATTACATGGAATCAGGTTTTTATGAATCTCGAATCAATGTAGATGCTAAAACAAATCACGCTAAAAGAATTGATCTTGGTTCAAATGTTATGCTTGATAGAGAAAGATGTGTTTTATGTACACGATGTACACGATTTTGTTCTGATGTTACAAAAACTCATGAGTTAGGTGTAATTAGTAGAAGTAATCACTCTTATATTGGAACATTTCCTGGACGACCTTTAGATAATCCATATGCTATGAATGTTGTTGATTTATGTCCAGTTGGAGCACTTACTTCTAAAGATTTTAGATTTAAACAAAGAGTTTGGTTTATGGAATCTTTTGATGCAATTTGTAATGGCTGTGCAAAAGGGTGTAATATTACTGTTGACCATAGAAAAGAAAAATACAAAAATGATGAGATTTTTAGATTCAGACCAAGAGTAAACAAAGCTGTTAATGGTTGGTTTATGTGTGATGAGGGAAGACTTTCATACCACAATGAAAATGAAAATAGATTTGAAACTCCAAGATTAGAAAATGAAACATCTGATTTTAAAAATAGTTTAACACATATTTTTAAATATATCTCAACAGTAAAAGAGACACTTTTTGTATTAGGTCCAAGTTTATCACTTGAAGAGATGAAAAACTTACAATCTTTAGCTTCAAAGTTAAATGCAAATATCTCGGGGTATTCACCAAATACATTTGATGAAAATTTTGGCGATGATTATTTACGAAATAGTGATAAATCAGCAAATAGAAAAGCGTTTAAAGAGTTAGGAATATCTGAAGATGAAACATCATTTAAAGCTAATTTAGAAAAATCAAAATTAGTAATTGTTGTTGATAATACTTATTTTGAAGATAATTTAGAACTATTAACTGACAAAAAAGTTATCTCACTATTTTCACACTTAAATAACACAATAGAAAAATCGAATGTTGCTATGCCTATTGCATCATTTTATGAAAAGTCAGGAACATATCTCAATACTGATGATATCAAACAAAAAGTTATCTCTAAAATGAATAAAGATAATCAGGCTGAAACTATTACTTCAATTATAGAACATCTTAAAGAGATGATTAGTAAAGGAACGCTATGAGTACTTCAACTACAGTAATATTAATAGTAAATATCGCAATCGCTAGTTTATTGGCGGTTGGATTAACACCACTTTTTGTATGGTGGGAGAGAAGAATTTCAGGTTTTATGCAAGATAGATCAGGACCAAATAGATGTAATATTGGACCATTAAGACTTGGAGGTCTTATTCAAAGTTTTGCAGATATGTTAAAACTTGTTTTCAAAGAAGACTTTGTTGCTCAACACATCAAACATAGCTTTTTATTTACAATTGCTCCTGGTATTGTATTTTTAGCATCATTTTTAACATTTGCGATGATCCCGTTTGCTGATAATTTAGTAATTGATGGGAAAGAGCATATCATGCAAGCTATTCCTGCTGAGTTTGGTATGTTATGGTTTATTGCATTTGCTGGATTATCAATTTATGGGATCATCTTAGGTGGTTTTTCATCTGCAAGTAAATATGGACTTTTAGGTTCAATTAGAGCATCTTCACAAGTTATCTCTTATGAAGCAGCGATGGTTTTATCTATGATATCTATGATTTTATCGTATGGTTCTATCCACTTAACAGAGGTTGTAAATGCTCAAGCTGGAACATATTTTGGTGTGATTCCTATGTGGGGAATATTTATTCAACCACTAGCAGCTATTATTTTTATAGTGTGTTCATTCGCAGAAACAAATAGAGCACCTTTTGATATCGCTGAGGGTGAGTCTGAGATTGTTGCTGGATACCACACAGAGTATTCTGCTATGAGATTTGGACTTTTTCAAGTTGGTGAATATGCAGCTATGAGTGCTTCGTGTGCGATTATCGTGACACTATTTTTTGGTGGATATCAAATCCCTTGGATGGATACACAAACTATTCAGTCTAATATGGGTTATGTGATGATTGCAATTATTGTTTTGCTACCACTTGGTGTTTTAAGTTTCACTCAATGGATGAAAAAGAACAATAAAGCAATTGGAGCTGATACTTCAAGAGAAAAAGAGACTAGAATTTTAACAGTAGCATTCTGGGGAATTGCTGTTGTAGTTGTAGCAATACTTGTGTTGTTTTTAACAACAGGACTTGGGCAAAATGGTGTGAATATCATTACAGCTGTTCTTCAAATAGGAACATTTTTAGTGAAATTTTTCATGATGGCATTTGTATATATTTGGGTTAGATGGACTGTTTTACGATTTAGATATGATCAATTACAAATGTTAGGTTGGAAAGTATTATTACCATTGGCACTTTTAAACATTGTTGTAACAGCTACATTTATTGTAGTACAAGGGAGTTAATATGGGAATTACAGTAGTAAAACGAGAAGGGAAATCTTTTAAAGATAGATTGTTTCTACCTGCAATTGCAAGTGGTATGAAAACTACTTTGAGACATTTTACAACAAATTTAAAAGATAATAGTAAGTTAAAAACAACACAATATCCAGAAGTACAACCAGATGACTTAAATGAGAGATATCGAGGGGTTCATAGACTTACAAAATGGGAAGATGAAACTGAAAAGTGCGTTGCATGTTATATGTGTGCTACAGCTTGTCCCGCAAGTTGTATTTTCATTGAAGCAGAAGAGCGATTTGATGATCACGATGAAAAAAGACCAAAAGAGTTTAAAATAGATCTTTTAGAGTGTGTATTTTGTGGGTACTGTGTAGAAGCTTGTCCATGTGATGCTATTCGAATGGATACAGGTATTTTTGCATTTACAGGTGCTACAAGAGAAGAGTTTGTTTTAGATAAAAAAGCTTTAATGGCAAATGAAAGATCAAAGGATTTAGACAATGATTGATTTACTTTTTATCGCATTATCATTTTTAGCAATTAGTGGTGCTGTTGCTATGATCGTTTATGCAAATCCAATGTACAGTGCATTGGGTGTTTTAATATCGATGTTAAGTGTTGCTGGAATTTTTGCACTATTAAATGCAACATTTCTTTTTCTAGTACAGATAATTGTATATGCAGGGGCAATAATGACATTGATTTTATTTATATTAATGTTCTTAAATATTAAAGAGGAAGATTTACCAAAGGAACCAAATAAATTTAAATTTATAGCTTTAGGTGCGGTTGTTATGATCCCTTTAAATATTTTAATTTTAAAAGCTGTTTCGAAACTACCTGCTAAAGATATGTTAATTACAAATAGCGATTTTGGTGATATTAAACCTATTGGTATGCAGTTATATACAAATTGGCTAGTAGCTTTTGAGTTAGTTTCTATACTTTTATTAGTTGCATTAATTGGGGCAATTGTTTTAGCTAAAAAAAGAACATCAAGAGTTAAACATACAGGAGAGTTATCATGATTTCATTAACATCACTAGCTTTTGTATCTATGATGCTATTTTCGATTGGAGTAATTGGTGTTATCGCACGAAGAAATATATTTGTAATATATATGTCTTTGGAGATGATGCTAAATGGTATTAACTTATTTTTAGTTACTTTTGCACGATACCATTTCAATATGGATCCACAAATTATATCTATAATGGTTATTGCTATAGCTGCTGCTGAAGCTGCAATATTCTTATCTGTAATTATTTTATTATTTCGATCAAGAAAATCACTTGATACAGATATTTTTACTACATTAACACAAGGGGAAAAATCATGAACACAAACTTGTTAATTTGGATAATTTTATCCCCTTTAATTGGAGCAGTTTTAAATGGTGCTTTTTACTTTTATAGTATAAAAAAATCAAAAATCTCTGATACTGTATTTGCATGGATTGGTACAGTAACACCATTTATCTCATTTGTAATAACATTGAGTTTATTTTTGCGAATGAATGAAGAAAATGTTATTTTCAAACAAGAATTATTTACTTGGTTAAATATCGACAAATTAAATATCAATATGGCATTTTTAGGAGATAATCTCTCTATATTTATGGCAATGTTTGTTACTTTTGTTGGTTGGTTAATTCATATCTACGCAGTTGGATATATGAAAGGTGATCAAGGTTTTGGAAAGTTTTTTGCTTACTTCAATCTATTTTTAGCTTCAATGTTAATTTTAGTTCTTGCAGACAATCCAATTATTTTATTTATCGGTTGGGAAGGTGTTGGAGTTTGTTCATACCTTTTAATTAAATTTTACTATGGAAATGCAAACAATGTAATCGCTGCAAATAAAGCATTTATAGTAAATAGAGTAGGGGATTTTGGTTTTATCCTTGGTGTTATTACACTATTTTTTGCAATGGGTGAGGTTGATTTATCATTTAATTCAATAGAAGCAAATATAGCAAATGCATCACCTGAGTTACTTACACTTGCTGGTTTTTTACTATTTGTAGGTGCGATGGGTAAATCAGCACAGATACCTTTATTTGTATGGCTTCCTGATGCGATGGCTGGTCCTACACCAATTTCAGCTTTAATACACGCTGCTACAATGGTAACAGCTGGTGTTTATATGGTTGCAAGATTTCATTTTTTATATGCTGATTTAGATAATATTGGATTATTTATAGCATATATTGGAGCATTTTCAGCCCTATTAGCTGCTTTTATTGCAACAAGACAAAATGATATTAAAAAGATACTTGCATACTCTACAATGAGTCAACTCGGATATATGTTTATTGCTGTTGGGTTAGGTTTTTATTCTACAGGATTATTTCACGTATTTACACACGCATTTTTTAAAGCTATGTTGTTCATGGGTGCAGGTGGAGTTATAATGGCACTACATCACCAACAAGATATTTTTAAAATTGCACAACATAGAGCGTCACTTCCTATTATTGGATTTACATTTTTAATTGGTGTAATTGCGATTTCTGGAATTCCTCCATTTTCTGGATTTTTCTCTAAAGATGCTATTTTAGCAGCAGCTTTCCAAGAGGGTCAATACCTTATTTGGGGAATTGGAATGTTTACAGCATTTTTAACAGCATTTTATATGTTTAGACTCTATTTTATTGTTTTTGTTGCTCCAACAAAATCAACAAAACAGTATGTATATACATCTAAAACAATTACACTTCCATTGTTAATTTTAGCAATTGGTGCATTTGGAGCTGGTTTCTTAAATTTTCCGGCAGTATTTGGAGGACATCATTTAGTAGATGCGTGGTTAGGTCAGTTAAATTCTAAAACAATTCACTTAAGTCATGCTACTGAGTATATTTTGATGATAGTATCTGTAGTAGTTGCTGCTTCTGGAATTTTTGTTGCATATAAAAAATATGCAAACTTTGATGTTAGTAAACCAGAAGAGGAGATAGGACTTATTGGAAATAAATTTTATATTGATGAAATTTATGACTTCTTATTTGTTAAATCACTCAAAAAGTTATCTACATTTATTGATAAAATTGTAGATGAAAAAATCATTGATGGATTTATTATGAGTTCTTCAAGTAGTTTTGTAAGCATTGGTAAAAAAGTAGCGATGCTACAAAATGCAAATGTTCGATTTTATGCAACTTTCATGCTTTTAGGTATGACTTGCATATTTATTTATTTATATATTTCATTAGGATTATAGTATGAGTTCAGATATACTTTCGTTTATTATATTTTTACCCGCAATTGTAGCATTTGGTTTAATGCTTACAACAAGAGATGTAAATACAATTAGAAATATAGCATTTTTAACTACTACTGTAATTTTAGCACTAGTTCTTAAAATCTATATTGAGTTTGAACCAAGTTCAGGTATGCAGTTTGTTACAAATGTTCCTTGGATTGAGTCTTACGGTATTAACTACTATGTTGGATTAGATGGTTTCTCATTAACAATTTTAATGATGATTGCTATTTTAATACCTACAGCTTATTTACTTCTTTGGGAAGGAAAAACTAAAGGATATTGGATCAATATGCTTTTAGTTCAAGCGGGTGTTACAGGTACATTACTGTCATTAGATGTTATTTTATTTTACTTTTTCTGGGAAGTTATGTTATTACCAGTGTTTTTAATGATCGGTGCATATGGTTTTGGAGATAAAGTTGCTACAACAATTAAAGTAACAGTTTATACAATGTTAGGTTCACTTTTAATGTTTGTTGCTATCTCTTACTTAGGTGTTTCTTATCATGATCAGTTTGGAACATGGTCTTTTGCCTATAATGAATTAGTAAAAATTACTACTCTTGATTATTCTACAAAAGTATGGTTGTTTTTAGCATTTCTTGCTGCTTTTGCTATCAAAATTCCATTGTTTCCATTACATACATGGATTATGGAGACATATAAAAATGCACCTACTGGAGCAGTATTTTTACTCTCTTCAATTATGGCAAAATTAGGTGTTTATGCAATTGTAAGATTTATGATTCCAATATTCCCAGAGATTTATGTTGAGTTTTCAGTATACTTTGTAGCTATTGGTATTTTTGGTTTAGTTTATTTTGGTGTTGCTGCATTTATGCAAGATGATATCAAAAGAATGTTTGCTTATGCATCTGCTTCACATCTTAGTTTAATAGCTGCAGGTATTTTTTCATTAAATGAATATGGTGTAAATGGTGCGTTGTACTTAATAATTGCACATGCTATTTCAACTGGTGCTTTATTTTTACTTGTTGGACTTATTCATGAACAAACTGGATTTAAGACTATGAAAGATTTAGGTGGTATCGCTTCTCAAGCACCTGTATTTACTTTTATCTTTGCCATTATGCTATTTGCAAACGTAGGATTACCAGGAACAAATGGATTTGTTTCTGAGCTTTTAATTATATTTGGTATTTATGAGTTTAATCATATCTTAGGATATATCTCTGCTACAACAGTAATTATTGGGGCTTCTTATATGTTATGGATGTTTCAAAAAGCTATCTTACAAGATAGACCAAAAGGTGCAGTTGCTTTAAAAATGAGAGACTTAAAAATAAAAGAGATTATCGCTTTTATTCCATGGGTTATATTGGTATTTTTGATGGGTTTATATCCTGATATTTTTATCAATAAATTTGAGCCAACAGTTACACACTACCTACAAGACATTTTACACATTGGAGCACTAAAATGAGCGAATTTTTTTATCTAATACCTGCTGTTACCGTATTGATTGGGGCTTTAGTACTTATGTTTATGAGTATGTATGAAAAGTTTCAAACGAGAGATTTTATTGTTGTATCGACTGTATTTTTGGTTGTAGCTTTAGGATTTTGTTTTGGAAAATTTACAGAGTCTTACTCTGTAGTTCCATTTAGTGAACTGATTAACAATGTATTGATATTTGATACATTTTCAAATTATTTCAATATTTTGTTGATTTTAGGAACACTTCTAACATTATTGATTGGTGAACACTATTTTCAACATAGAGCATATTTTAAAGGTGAGTTTTTCTCTATTTTATTATTTGCATTATTTGGAATGATGCTTCTTTCTCAAGCAAATGAACTTATTACTGCATATATAGCTTTAGAAATTGCCTCTTTTGCTGTTTACATTATGGTTGGATTTAATACTGAAAACTCAAAAAGAGTTGAAGCTATTTTCAAATATTTAGTTTTAGGTGCTTTTATTGGTAGTTTTTACCTTCTTGGAGTTGTACTCGTATATGGTGCAACAGGATCAACAAATTTAACAGAAATTGGTACATTTATTACAACACATACAGGTGATGATATGATTTTAGTGTATATAGGATTGACTTTAATCTTATTTACATTTTTATTTAAAATTGCTGCATTTCCATTCCAATCTTGGGTACTTGATATCTATAGAGGTGCACCAATGGTTATTACAGCATATATGGCATCAACATTTAAAATTGCAATCTTCTCATTTTTCTTAAGAGCGATTTTACATGACTTTGCACCTATAGTTGATTTTTGGGATACTATTATCTCTGTAATTATTGTGTTTACACTTGTATTTGGTACATGGCTTGCTATCACTCAAAATATTGTAAAAAGAATGTTAGCGGCATCTTCAATTGTACATACTGGATATTTACTTTTAGCTTTTATAGCGTTAAGTTATAAAGATGGAGAGATAGTAAATATCGATTCAGCATATGCAACTATGTTTTATCTTTTAGCATATTTACTATCTGCTTTAGGTTCATTTGGTTTAGCATCACATATTATTTCAGAAACGAATGTAAAAGTTACATATGATGATTTTAAAGGTTTAGCAAAAGAGCGACCATTTTTAGCAGCAATGATGACAATATTCTTATTTTCATTAGCTGGTATTCCATCTACAATTGGATTTATTGGTAAGTTTTATGTATTTACTGAGGCTATTAGTGCAGGATATACAGGACTTACGATTTTAGCAGTTATGGCTACAATTGTGTCTATTTATTATTACTTTAAACTTATTGCAGTGATGTATTTTTATCCTCCAAAAGATGAATGTATCTCTGTAGAATTTAATGATAAAAGAGTGTCAACTTATGCTATTGCTTTTGTAGCTATTCTGACTGTTCTTGGCGGTATAGGTTCAGCTATTGTATTTTTTATTCCAGTTATGAATATAGATTCAATTATTGCTTTAACACAAACTGCTGTTCAATCTTTATTTATCGTAAAATAACAAATTAAAAAGCCCTTTTGGGTTTTTTAATCATAATCTTCCCCTTTTTTAATTTAATTTTATTAAATTATAGATAATCAAATTATAATTTTTATATAATAGGTCCAATGGAAAAATCAGCAAATAAAACAAAAATATTAATAGTTGAAGATGAAATGATTGTATTACTTGATTTAAAAAGTGCTATCACTAAACTTGGATATGAAGTTATTGATACTGCTTCAAACTATGATGAGGCAATAAAAAGTGTTGCAAAGAATCAACCTGATCTTATTATGATGGATGTAAATCTGAATAATAGTAAAGATGGTATAGAAATCGCAAGTAAAATTCTAGAAACTAAATATATTCCTATTATTTATTTGACAGCTTATACAGATGAAACTACTATTCAACGAGCAATCAAAACAAATCCTGTAGGTTATGTTATAAAACCATTTAAGAGAGACGACTTGAAAGTAGCTATTCAGTTAGGTCTTTTTAAATCACAACAAACAAGTCCTTATATCCCAGTAGATTCAAATAAGCAACATTTGGGTAATGGTTATTATTATAATTTTAACAATGACATTTTGTATTTTAAAGATGTTGTTATAAAATTAAGTACTAATGAAGTGAAACTGATCAAACTGTTATTATCAGCTCGTGGAAATATAGTGTCTTATGAACAATTAGAGTATGAAATTTGGGGAGAAAATACTATGTCAAATAGTACTTTACGAACACTCATCTATAGACTGAGATCTAAACTAGATAACAAACTTATTTCAAATGTTTATTCTCAAGGTTGTAAGTTTAACGTTGTTACAGAATGAACTAAGCGTATTTGAATTTTTTTAATTTAAAAAAATTCAATCATTGCTTAACTAAAATACTGATATAATCTTCTTTATATTAAAAGGATTTACCAATGAAATTATTATTAAAAACTTTACTTATATCATCATTTTTTATAACCATAACTAATGCGCAAGACACAAAACTTGACACAATTATCTCTACAAATAAACTTAAAGTTTGTGTATGGCCAAACTATTATGGAATTTCATATCTTAATCAAAGAACACAAAAACTAGAAGGTATTGATAGTGATTTAGCACAAGAGTTAGCAAATGACTTAAAAGTAAATCTTGAGTTTGTTCCAAGTTCATTTGCAACTCTTATTGCTGATGTTACAAATGATAAATGTGATATTGCAATGTTTGCAATAGGAAATACAAAAGCTAGAAGAGAAAAGATAAAATTTACTACTCCTCATCTTTCAAGTGATATTTATGCTATCACTACAAAAACAAATAAAAAAATAAATTCTTGGAATGATATAGATAAAAAAGGGATTGTAGTTGCTGTTGCAAAGGGTACGTATCATGAACCAGTGATGAAAGAAAAACTCAAAAATGCTGAACTATTAGTAGTAAATAGTTATAAAGCAAGAGAGAAAGAGGTTTTATCTGGGCGTGCTGATGTTTTTATGACAGATTATCCTTTTGGAAAAAGAATGTTAGCTACAACCGATTGGGCAAAGCTAATAGTTCCTAAAACAACATATCACAAAACTCCATATGCTTGGGCTATGGCATACGGAAATGATAAGTTTTATAATAGAGTAGAAAAGTTTATATCAGATATTAAAAAAGATGGAAGACTTTTAAAATTTGCACAAAAAAATGCACTTGAACCTATTGCTAAAATTCATTAATAATTAACTGTGAAATATTCGTACAAAATCGGCTTTAGTGCTTTAATTATAGTTGTGGTACTTATAAGTAGCATGATATATGCTACACAACTTTTAAAAAAAGAAGCTGAACAAAATCATCTGAATAATACAAAACTTCATGTAAGTAATTTTAAAGATCAGATAACACAAACTGTGTCAACGGTAAATAGATCAATTGATAATATAACTTTAGTTATCAATAAACCTGAATTAGTTCAAAATAGAATCAATACAATTTTGTATGAATATCAATTTATTCGTTCAATAAATATTTTAGATGAAAATAACACAATAATATATAGTACCAATAGTAAAAATATGAATCAAAAATTCAGTACGAGCGAATTTTATCCTAAACCTATGTTTGATAGTGCAATTTTACGATTTGGTAGCTCTTTAAATGCAAGGGACCTTTTCACTCCTGATGATATATTAACAACAGTTCCTGTAGTAAAAACAGTAGTAAAGAATGACAAAAATTATCATATTGTTGTTGCTCTAAGTAATGATTATTTTATCAATCAGTATTCTAATAATTTACGACCAGAAATTGAAACTCTTGAGATCATAAGGGTAGATGGTACTATTTTATTTTCAACGAAACCAAATTTTTCTCAGTCAAAAATATATCCAAAATCAAATCTATATGAAAAAGCATTAGAAAAAAGTTTTTCTTCTGGAATTGAATGGATAAATCATAAAAAAAATATCTCTTCGTATGTGCTTACAAGTAATTATCCTTTGTGTATTGTTGTCAAGTTTGATTATGAAAAAATGATGAAAAACTGGGAGGACACAATTTTAACGGCATTAGTTTTTATCTCTTTGCTGATCGTTTTTATAAGTTCTGTTATCGTGCATTTATTATTTAAATATACACGTACAAAAAATCATGAGATAGCATACAAAAATGAATTGATTAAAAATCAAGAGAAATTAAAAAATGCCTATATTGTTTATAATAATACTAATGATGGTATTTTAATAACAGATGAAAATATCAATATTCTTGATGTCAACAATGCTTTTATTCGTAATACTGGATATACAAAAGATGAAGTATATGGCAAAAACCCAAGCATACTAAAATCATATTTACACGATGATGAATTTTATGACAAAATGTGGGAATGTGTAAACACTTATGATTTTTGGAATGGTGAAATAGTAAATAAAAATAAAGATGGTGTTTTATATACGGAACTCTTAACTATTAATAAAATTTATGATAATAATAAAAAGGTAAAAAACTATATAGGTGTTTTTACAAATATTACTAAAGAGAAAGAGCAAGAGCTTTTAATAAAAGAGAAAGAAAGATTTATCTTTCAACAATCAAAAATGGCATCTATGGGAGAGATGTTAGAAAATATCGCACACCAATGGAGACAGCCTTTATCAGTTATCTCAACAGCAGCTACTGGTATTAAAATGGAAAAAGAGTTTGGTATATCTAAAGAAGAAACAGAGATTCAAAGACTGACTCTTATAAATGATTCAGCACAATTTTTATCTCAAACAATAGATGACTTTAGAAATTTTTTCAAACCAGAAAAAGAGAAAGAGGATTTTTATATTGAAGATGCATTAGAACAATCTTTAAATATAGTAAATTCTAAATTTAAAAATCGAAATATTATTATTACAAAAAATATAGAAAGCATTAAAATTACTGAGTATAAAAGTGAGCTAGTTCAAGTTATTATGAATCTTTTAAATAATGCTCGTGATGTTTTAGAAACAAAAGATGTTGATGATAGATTTGTTTTTATTGGTGTTTACACAGAGAATAATTATGCAAAAATCACTATAAAAGACAGTGGTGGTGGAGTAGATAATAAAATTATTGATAAACTTTTTGAACCATATTTTACAACAAAACACCAGTCTCAAGGTACAGGAATAGGTCTGTATATGTCTGAAGAGATTATACGAAAACATATGAATGGGACAATTACGGTAAAAAACACTCGCTTTACCCAAAATCAAAAAGAATATACAGGTGCTGAGTTTATGATCTCTATTCCTTTGGGTTGATTACAATCTAACTTTTAGTAAAATACAAAAAAGAGGTACTTTATTTATGACGAATAAATTTAAAACAATATTACTTTTTTCAGTTTTTTCAGTTTTGTTTGTTTCATTTGTCATTTACAATCTTAACCAACATAGTAAAATAAATGAAAACCTTATAAAGTCAATAGTTACAAAAGAAGCTATTGCACATTTTAATACGATTGTCGCAACACGAGAGTGGAATGCTCTACATGGTGGTGTCTATGTAAAACAAAAAGGTGATATGCAGCCAAATGTATATCTACAAGATAACTACACTTATACAAAAGAGAATGAACTTCTTATCAAAGTAAATCCAGCATGGATGATGCGACAAATCTCTGAGATATCAAATGTATCAAACAAAAATAAGTTTAAACTTACAAGTTTAGAACCACTCAATCCCATCAATATGCCAAATGATTTTGAAATAGAAGCACTCAATTTTTTTGAAAAAAACAAAAATGTTCCATTTTATTTTAAAGACTCTTTAGACTTTAAAGAGTTTAACTTTATGGGTTCCTTACATGTACAACCTTCATGTTTAGAGTGTCACCCTAACTATAAAGAGGGAGATATAAGAGGAGGAATTAGTATTACTATTCCTACTCAAGAGTATTATGAAAAAATTAATGAGTTGAAAAAAAATCATGAGCTTTTAATTTTGATGACTATTATTTTATCCATAATTTTATATATTCTATTGATTTATATTATTAATAAACTTTTTAACGATAAAGAGTTTATTTCTTATAATCTTAAAAATATTGAAAACCTTCAAGAGGAAAATCAAAAAATTTTAACACGATATAAATATGCTATAAAAGGGACAAAAGATGGTTTATGGGATTGGGATTTGACAGAAAATACTGTCTACTATTCTCACAATTGGAAGAATATGCTTGGATATAATACAGATGAGATAAAGAATAGATTTTCTTCATGGGAGGATAAAATTCACACAAGTGATAAAAAACAGTTTTTAAGTGATATAAAAAATAATCACAATAAAACAACAGAAAATTTTCAGAATATTCATAGATTACGACATAAAGATGGTTCATGGGTTTGGATTTTAAGTCGTGCAAAAACATATTTCAATAACAATAATAGACCTATACGAATGGTTGGATTTAATACAGATATTACACAACTCAAAGAGCTAGAACTTTTACTTGGAAAAAAAGAGCTAGAACTTACCCATTTACGAACAGTAATAGAAAATGCTCCAATCTCAATTCTTATAACTGATATAAAAGGGAATATTGTTTATGTCAACGATAAGTTTTGTAAAATAAGTTCTTATAAAGAAGATGAGATACTTTATCAAAATCCAAAAATCTTAAAGTATCATGATGAAGATGATAAAGACAAAATTTTTGATTTATGGAACACTATCACAAAGAAAAAAACATGGGGTGGAATCTTCCACAATCAAAAGAAAGATGGAGATGAATACTGGGTTACAGCTACTATTTTACCTGTTTTAGATGAAAACAAAAATATTATAAACTATCTTGGAATAATGAGGGAGATTACAAAAGAGGTGTACTTACAAAAAGCTCTCAAAGAGAAAGAGGAGTTAATGCTCAATCAATCTAAAAGTGCAGCTATGGGTGAGATGATAAGTATGATTGCTCACCAATGGAGACAGCCAATTAGTACTATCTCTATGAGTGCAAATAATATTTTAGTAGATATTGAGTTAGAGAGTTTAGATATGGAAGAGACAAAAAAAATCGCCCAACTCATAACCCAACAAACACAATTTTTATCTGAAACAATCGATGACTTTAGAAACTTTTTTAAGCGTGACAGTGCACGGGAAAATACGAAAGTAAAAGAGATCTTTGATGAGTTAGATTCTATCTTTTCTGCATCATTAGCAAACAACGATATCAAACTCAATTTAGAGTACAAAAAAGATTCATATATCTATACTTACAAACGAGATTTAATGCAAGTATTGTTGAATCTTATTAAAAATGCAAAAGAGGCATTTTCAAATGATATCACACATGAGAAAAAAATCAATATCTATATAAACGACACATCAAGTAGTGTGATAATAGATGTGATTGACAATGCAGGAGGAATTCCTCAAGACACTATTGGAAAAATATTTGATGCTTATTTTACAACAAAAGATGAACATAACGGCACTGGTCTTGGGTTATATATGTCACGAATGATTGTAGAGAAACATCTCAATGGAACTATAAAAGCTAGAAATGTAAAAGATGGTATGAAGTTTACTATCAAATTAAAAAAGCAATTAGAACAGGAGTAGTTTTACTATATAAAAATGAAGAAAAAATTTACAAAAACATTTAAAAATGAAAAGCTACCTTTTTTAGAACTACGACACTCCAACTCAAATAAGCATTATAAAAAACACTTTCATGAGTGTTTCTCTTTGGGTGTAAATAAAAAAGGTGAGAGTGTATATACCAATAGTAATAGTTCATACCAATTAACAAAAAATAAATTAAGTATAATCAACCCTCATGAAGTTCACTCATGTAATGCAAGTAGTGAGGTTTTAAACGAATATTATATGCTTTATTTAGATACCTCTTGGTGTACAGAGATTCAAAAACTTATTGATGAAAATGTGACAAGTTTTATCAATATCCCAACACATATTTTAGAAGATAAACAGTTTTATGATGAGTATCTTTTTTTATGTGGTTATCTATTTGAGGAACATTCAGCTGCTGATAAAGAGGATGCTATGATAAACTTTTTTATCAAGTTTTTTTCACTTTTTTTAGAAGAGAGTCAATCTGTTGTTGTGGATGATAAGTTTGAATTGATTAAAGAGTATATGAATGAAAATTATAAAGACAATATTAGTTTAGATGATTTGGCGAAATATTTTGATTTAAACTCTTTTTATATTATTCGACTATTTAAATCGAATATGAACCTTACCCCTAGGGCATATTTAATCAATCTTAAAATAAATCGATCAAAACAATTTCTTCAAGATGGATACTCTATTGTTGATACTGCTTTAGAGTGTGGATTTTGTGACCAAAGTCATTTTCATAAAAACTTCGTTAAAATTGTCGCTACGACACCAAAAGAGTATAAACTCAATTTTGTACAATAAATAAATTTTAAAAAACACTATACTTTCTGAAATTTAATTAAGGAAAATATATATGAGTTTTACAATTTTTTTAACAATGTTCTCTTTTGCTTTAGTGATGTCTATCTCTCCTGGACCTGTAAATATGATGATTTTAACATCAAGTATCAACAATGGATTTGCAAAAACATTTCGTTTTATATCAGGTGCTACTATAGGCTTTATACTTTTGCTTTTAGCTATTGGATTGGGTTTGTCTAAGGTGATAAATATCTATCCAGATATTTTATTCTATATTAAAATTTTTGGATTTACATTTATTATGTATATGGGATATAAAATAATAACATCAAAAGCAAGCTTATCAATAGAAGAAAACGATACTATGAATCTAAAGTTTTATCAAGGTTTTTTACTACAATGGCTTAATCCAAAAGCATGGATAGCTTGTATCTCTGTTGTTTCGATGTATTCTTCTGTTGAATTATTTACTATATTTGTGATTATATACTTTTTTGTATGTTATGTGTCATTATCTTTGTGGGGAGTAGTAGGAAGTAAAGTTACAAAAATATTTGACACCGACTTTAAATTACGGTTGTTCAATATCGTCATGGGACTTATTTTAATTGTATGTGCATTATCAATGATTTTTGTGAATATTTTTTCATAATAATTAGACTAAAAAAGAGATTACCTTACCGGTGGTTTTTCATTAAATCAAACTCTCATATAATCTAGCTACAATATGATTATAAAAAATTTATAGGTTTAAAAAATTGAAAATACTACACACATCTGACTGGCATCTTGGGCAAAATTTTATGGGAAAAAGCAGACAAAAAGAGCACGAAGCTTTTTTGTCTTGGCTTTTAGAAACAATTCAAAAAGAAAATATCGACGTACTTATAGTTGCTGGAGATATTTTTGATACTGGAAATCCCCCAAACTATGCACTTGAACTTTATTACAATTTTTTAAAAAAACTTTTTATCATCGATAACCTCTATGTTATCATCACCGCAGGAAATCATGACTCTATAGCAACACTTAAAGCTCCAAAACAACTACTAGAAGCTATGAATATTTTTGTTATCACATCAGGTGATAGTGAGGAAAATGAGCTTATATCTATTTATAAAAATGAACAACTTCAAGGTGTGGTGTGTGCTGTTCCTTTTTTACGAGATAGTGTCGTACGACAGGCTATTAGTGGACAAACTATAAGTGACAAAGAATCTTCACTCAATAATGGTATAAAACAACACTATATCGATGTATATGAAGAAGCGATTGCACTTACAAAAGAAAATAATCTCCCTATCATAGCAACGGGGCATCTTACAACTGTAGGTGGTCGAACGAGTGAAAGTGAAAGAGATATATACATAGGTGGAACACTTGATATTGGAAGTGATTTTTTAGGCAAGTATTTTGATTATGTAGCTCTTGGGCATCTGCATATCAATCAAATAGTCGCAGTAGATCATGTACGATATAGTGGCTCACCTATAGCTTTAAGTTTTTCAGAAAGTAAACAAACAAAAAAAGTAAATATCATCACATTTAATCAAAATGATAAAAAAGCAAATGTAGAGAGTATAGATATTCCAAACTATAGAAAGCTACAAGTTTTAAAGGGTGATTTAGAAACTATTTTAAAAGAGCTTGAAGCGATTGAAGACAAAACCACTTGGTGTGAGATACATCTAAAAGATAAAAATCCACTCTTAGCAAACCAAACTATACGAGAGTATGCAGATGAAAATGAACTGAGTATCTTAGCGATTAAAATAGATAGAACTGAAAAGAAACTACAAGCCAAAGATTTAGATGTGATAAGTTTAGATGAACTCAATCCTAGTGAAGTGTTTCATAGACGCATAGAACTTGAAGCGTTAGAGGATCAAGAGTTTGTAGATGAACTCAATCTCAACTTTAAAAAAGTGTTAGAGAAGGTATCACTGTAATGAAAATACTCAAACTAAAAGCAAAAAATATTAACTCTCTAAAAGGTGAGTTTACTATCGATTTTACAACTTTTTTAAACAACAATGCCCTTTTTGCAATCACAGGTCCAACAGGTGCAGGGAAAAGTACGATACTAGATATCATCACTTGTGCATTATATGGAAGAACCCCACGACTTACAAATCCAAATGAATTAATGGCAAGACATACTAGAGAATGTTTTTGTGAAGTGGAGTTTGAAGTAAAAGGAATTAACTATAGGTCTTCTTGGACACAGAAAAAAAGTAGAGAAGGTTCAAAAAAAGAATTTCCAACAGCAAAAATGGAAATATCTAATATTAATACAAATAAAATAATAAAGTCAAAAATTTCTGATGTTCCAAAATATGTAGAGGAGTTGTCTGGCTTAGATTTTGATAGGTTTATTCAATCTATGATGTTAGCACAAGGGAGTTTTGATGCATTTCTAAAAGCAAAAGAGGCTGACCGATCGATACTGTTAGAAAAAATAACAGGTACACAAATATATGCAAAAATATCAAAAGAGATATACGATACCTACACAGCAAAAAAAACAGAGATGGACACAGATAAAAAAATACTTGATACGACAGAGCTTTTAGAACCGTTGGAACTAGAGGAAAAAACAAAACAGCTCAATGAAAACAAAACTACAAAAGAGCAACTTGACAAAAACATACAAGAGCTAACTTTGAGTAAAAACTGGATAGAAACACTTCTAAAACTTGAAAATGATACTTTGAAATATGAGGAACTTTTTACAAATATTTCAAAAGAGAAAGAAGAGAATAAAGAGCAGTTTTCAAAACTAGATTTAGCAAACAAAGCTTTAAATTTACAGCCAAGTTATGATAAAAAAAATAGTGTAGAAACCACGATTAAAAAAGATGAATCAAAAGTTGCTGAACTTAATGTGGAACTTCAAAACCTCAAAGCGCAACAAACACTAACACAATCACTTTTTGAAACAGCGAAACTCAATACTCAAAAAACAAAAAAAGAGTTTGAAGAAAACAGTATCAAGATAAAAGAGATAAGAACACTTCATACTCAAATAAACGAAAAAGAGAAACATCTCAACGATACACAAAATAGTATCAAACTAAAAACACAAGAACAAAACACATACCAAAAAAAGCTTGATGAGCTGAAAAATGAGTATCAAAATATTCAAAAACAATTAAGTACTACCCAAGAGTATTTAGAGCTTCATAAAATTGATGAAAAACTTTTAGAGTCACTTTCTACTATTCAAAAAGATATTATCACTTTTGAAAATGAAAGCAAATCGCTGATGCAAATAGGAAATGACCAAATACAACTAGAGCAAAATCTTCAATCAAAAAGCAGTGTACACAAACTTTTAGAAGAGCAAGTTTTACAACTCAAAAATGACTTTGAACTGAAAAATCTACACTACAAAACTGTAGAAGAAAACAGTGCAAACGATATCAAAGATGAACCACTTTTTAGAGAGAAACTCAACACTTTTAGTAGTTTGTTAAAAGAGTTTATGGAGTATGAAAGTATTCTTAAAAAAAGAGAAATCCAAGAGCAAGAAAAACTTCAAAATGAAAAAGAACTCTTAGCTCTTAAAAATAATATTGACACGACAAACACTTTTTTAAGTGAACTGAAAAATCACATCTCAACCCTTCGAGAGAAAAAAGAGGTAGAACTTCTCATTAAAAAATATGAAGATGATAGAGAGAAACTTCAAGAGGGTGATGAGTGTTTTTTA
Organism: Arcobacteraceae bacterium; assembly: GCA_049670825.1. Classification (GTDB taxonomy): domain Bacteria; phylum Campylobacterota; class Campylobacteria; order Campylobacterales; family Arcobacteraceae; genus JAIOSF01. Next base: position 21,794 of record JBATTX010000259.1, read on the forward strand.
TGTGGTTCAACTTCACATCCATATATCAAAGAGCATAAAAATATAGATATTGATATAACAAATTTACTTATAAATGAAAAAGAATTATCATATAGTCAAAAAGAAAAGGAACTCAAACTTTTAGAAAATAAACACTCTCAAATGAGTGTAAAACTTGAAACAAACTCATTAGAGATTGTAAAACTAAGAGAACAAATAGAGTCAAAAATCGAGCTATTTAAAAAAGAATCTTTAGTTTTAGATGAAGAAACAAAACTCAAACTTGATGAACAAATAACACACTATGAAACACAACTCACTGAACTCATACAAAGAAGAGAATCCAAAGAGAAACTACTCAAAGAAAAAGAGAGTGAAAGTGAATTATATAGTTCTAAGCAATCTTTGTTAATCAAAAGCCAACAAGAACAAGACAAATTTATCTCACAGCAAGAGCAAAACCAAAAAGAGCAACAAATAGTTACAACAAAACTAGAAACTTTAGAAACTACCCTTACAGTGGAGTTGAAAAAATTTGATGTGATTTTTGAACCACTTACGACCAAAATAATTTTAGAAACGCTTACTTTACGAAACCAAAAATATAAAGAGAATATCTCAAAACAAAAAGAGCTAGAACAAAAGAAAAACAGCTTTGATTTGACAAACAAAGAGAATGAAACAAAACTGATATCACTATCAAACGATTTAGTATCTCTTGAAGAAAGCAGGGTAGTATTTTCTTCAGAAATACTAAGTTTAAAAGAGGAGTCTATCGAGATACTCAATGTTGCAAATATAGACAGCTACGAACTTCAAATCAAAACAAACTTTGAGAAAGTACAAAAAGTAGAAAATGAACTCAGTCAAGAGATAAATACACTCATCACAAAAACACAAGAGTATCAAAAACAACAAAAAACTTTAAAAGAAGATATCAGCAAAAATAAAACACTTTTAGAGGAACTCAAAAGTACTTTAGAAAAAGAGCTTCAAAATAGTGGTTTTGAGGATTTGGTCTCTTTTGAAAAAGCACTTTTACCAAAAGAGCAAAGAGAGGAGTTGACACTATATTGTCAAACAATTCAAGAGCAATACAACAGTTGCCAAACTCTAAAAACTGATACAGCTAAAAAACTACTTGAACACAAAAAACAGATGCCTACACAAAAAACACTTCAAGCAATAGATGAGGAACTCTTAGAGTTAAAAACAAAAAGTGATGAACTCCAACTAAGTATCGGTGAAATCTCAGCAGTTCTGAAACGAAACGAACAAGACCGTCTGAAAAATCAAGAAAAAATCCAAGAGCTAGAGCAAAAAAAAGAGCACTTCAAAGTGTGGATAAAACTCAATGAGATGATAGGTTCAGCAGATGGAAATAAGTTCGCAAAATTTGCACAGGGTATCACACTCGATCAGCTTATAAACTTAGCCAACAATCACTTAACACTCTTATCAAGTAGGTATGAACTCCAAAGAAGTAGTGACCCAAAACAGCTTTTAGAGATAGAGGTGTGTGATAGTTTTCAAGGTGATGTTATACGACCAGTGAGTACTCTTTCTGGTGGGGAAAGTTTTATCGTCAGTCTTTCCCTAGCTCTTGGGCTTTCTGAACTTGCTAGCCAAAAAATCGCCATAGATTCACTTTTTTTAGATGAGGGTTTTGGAACACTTGATGAAAATAGTTTAGAAATAGCTCTCAATGCTTTAAATCTTTTACAAAGTAGCGGAAAAATGGTAGGGGTGATTTCACATGTAGAAGCCCTCAAAGAGCGAATACCTCTACAGATAAAAGTGATGCCAAAAGGTGATGGCACAAGTTATATAC
>JBATTX010000260.1:0-18694 GCA_049670825.1 Arcobacteraceae bacterium
CTTGGGATTAAAAACCTTGTAGTTGCTATTAATAAAATGGATTTAGTTGACTTTAGTCAAGATATTTTTGAAGAGATTAAAAAAGATTATGCACAGATTATTCCTAATCTTCCGCACAATGAAGATATCAATTTTGAGTATATTCCACTATCAGCATTAGATGGTGATAATATCCTTACAAATTCACCAAAATGTTCATGGTATAAAGGGCTTCCTCTTATGCCACTACTTGATACAATCTCAATCCATAAAGATGAGAATGATGATTTTAGACTTCCTGTTCAATATGTAAGTCGACCACACCTTAACTTTAGAGGTTTTTGTGGAACAATTGCAAGTGGAAGTATCAAAGTTGGTGATGAGATTACAGTATTACCTTCAAGAAAAACTTCAGTGGTTAAATCTATCATCTCAAATGATATTAAAGATTTAAGACCTATTGGAAAAGATGAAACGGTTGAGACAATTGAGACTGCATTTGCACCAATGGCTACAACAATTACACTAAAAGATGAGATTGATATCTCAAGAGGAGATATGATTGTAAAATCTACATCGATTCCACATGTATCAAACAAACTTGAAGTTATGGTTGTTTGGATGGATGAGAAAAAGCTTGATCTTAATAGTAATTATATTATCAAAAGAGCAACTTCTGTTATCAATGGATCATTTAAATCAATAGAATACAAAAAAGATATCAATAGCTTTAAAGAGATTGCAACAGATACTTTAGAGTTAAATGATATTGCAAAATGTACTTTATCTTTAGATAGACAAATAGCAGTTGATTCATATTACAAAAACAGACATACAGGAAGTTTTATTATCATCGATAGATACACAAACACAACTGTAGGTGCTGGTATGATTGTAGATGCAATTCACGGTGAAGCAATCGACAAAGAAGAAAAAATAAAAGAATATACAAAAGCAGAAGTTGAGCTTAACGCGTATATTAGAAATAACTTCCCTGAATGGGGATGTAAAGAAATATTTTAGGACATAAAATGGCAAAAGAAACAGCAGCAGAACGTATACAAAGAATTAAAGAGGAGAAAAGTGGTTTAGATGTATTAGCTGATATCAAAAGATATGCAGCTGATCCATCTATCGAGCTTGATCCTGAAGATATAGATAGATTCAAATGGTATGGTTTATATTCTCAAAATAAAAACCTACAACCAGAAGGTGATGAAAATCTTTATTTTATGCTTCGTGTAAAACTTGAAAAAGGTGCTATGAATGTTGAACAAATGAGAGAAGTTTCAAAAATTTCTCATGAATTTGCAAAAGGTCGAGCAACTCTTACTACAAGACAAGATATTCAGTTTCATAATGTTTCAGTTACAAATCTTCCTGAAATTTTTGATAGATTAAATAGTGTTGGACTAAGCACTGTTTTTGCAGCTGGTGATGTACCTAGAAATGTTGGGACATGTCCAGTTATGGGTATAGACCATCATGAAATTGTGGATGTAAATGATACAGTTTCTGAAGTATATGATTTCCTAAGAGGAAACAAAGATTTAGTAAATCTACCTAGAAAATATAAAGTAGCTGTTAGTGCCTGTTCAAAACATTGTATAGGACATGAGATTCAAGATCTTTCATTTACGGCTGTACAATTTGAAAATGAAGTACTATTTGACTTAAGTGTTGGTGGTGGATTGGCTTCAAATAAAGAGATCGCTACACATATTGGATATGTAAAACAAGAGCAAATATTAGATGTTGTAAAAGTTGTTTCGTATATCTATAGAGATCATGGACTAAGAGAAAATAGAAGAAAAGCGAGACTTGGGCATCTTATTGCTAGTTGGGGAATAGAGAAGTTTAGAGCTGAAGTACAAGCAAAACTTGACTTTGAGATTCTTCCTGCTATAGAACAAGAATATACAGCATACTCAAAAAGAGAACACTTTGGAGTACACCCTTCAAAAGTTGAAAATGTATCGTATGTAGGTTGTGCTATCAATGGTGGTAAAATAGGTGCTGTTGGTTTAGAAAAACTAGCAAACACTTTAGAGAAATTTGGAGCTACTACAATCAAAGCTACATCTACTCAAAATTTTATCATCACAGATGTACCAACACCAAATACAGATGCACTAGTTGAAGAGTTAGCAACATATGAGATTGATGCAAATCCAAGTCCATTTAAAGCACGAACACTTTCATGTACAGGATTAGACTTTTGTAAATTTGCAGTAAGTGAAACAAAAACTCAAGCAATTGAGCTTTCTAAATATTTAGAATCAAAGTTTCCAGATTTTAATGATACTTTATCTGTATCTGTTAATGGTTGTCCAAACTCATGTGCTCATCCACATGTGGTTGATATTGGATTATTAGGAACAAAAGTAAAAGATGAAGAGGGAAATACAATTCCTGGATTTGAACTTATTTTAGGTGGAAACTTAGAGGGTACAAAATCATCATTTGGAGAAAAAACAAAACTGAAACTACGACCAGATCAAGTAAATACTACTGTAGAAAAAATTGTAGAAGCATACATCGCTTCAAATCATACAGTGATACATGAGTTTATGAAAGAGAAAGTTACAGATACTGAGTTTTTAGAAACTTTAGTGTAAAAAACAATTAAAGAGATACTATTTTATCTCTTTAATTAAATCTAACAATCCATATGCAATCAAAAGCATAATAATCCCTATACAGATATCTAAGATTTTCCATGTCACTGGTTTTTTAAATAATGGTATCAAAAATCTTGCACCAAATCCCAAAGATAAAAACCAAAATGCTGAGGCACTCACGGCACCTATTAAAAAATATATTTTTAAACCATTTTCAATATTTGCACCAATTCCACCAATAAGTACAACGGTATCTAAGTAAGTATGTGGATTTAAAAAAGTAAACACCAAGATTAAAGATAATACTTGTTTTAGTGGGCTTGTTTTTGTTTCATCATCTATTTTTAAACTAGTGTTTTTAAAAGCTGATTTAAAAGAAAGAAATGCATAAAAAGTTAAAAATAAGATTCCAACTATTGCAATTGAATTAATAAGGAGTTGATTTCCTTGGACAAAAAAACCAAGACCAAATACCCCTGCTGAGATAAGTACAAAATCAAAAAAGATACACATAAGTGCAGCTTTTAGTACATGTTGTTTCAGAAGTCCTAGTTTAAGAACATAAGCATTTTGAGCACCTATAGCAACTATTAAAGATATAGTTACTACGAAACCCTTTAAAAGAATTTCAAAAGGCATTATAGGTATGTTTGAGCGAGTTTAATAACACCAGATACTATAAACTGAATTGAGATAGCACCTACAATTAAACCCATGAGTTTTGTAATAATGCTTTGTCCAGTTAATCCTAAGTAGTGTTTAATATAAATAGAATTTTTTAATACAACATAAAATAAAAGTGCATTAACAACAAAAGCAATTGAGATAGAAAGTACATCAGAAAACACTTCTGCTTGGTGTTTAAAAATAACAATAGTTGTAAATAAACCTGTACCAAAAGCAACAGGAATACCAATAGGAATCACAGAGAGGTCATCGTGATTTTGCAACTCTTCCCCCTCCTCTTTTGAAGGTTTTTTATCTGTTGCACTTCCATTTACCATAGAAATAGCCATCAACAATAGAATAATACCACCCATAACTTTTAATGAGTTTTCCCCTATTCCAAAAAGCTTTAGGATAAAATCTCCCGTTATTAAAACAACAAAAAATGCAATTATAATGGTAATAGTAGATTTAAAAGCTACTTTACTAATCTGCTCTTTGTTAATATCATGATTTAATAAAGAAAGTGCAATTGCACTTACCCCTATTGGATCCATAATAGCAAAAAAAGTTATCCCTTGTTGTAATAATGTTGAAAGAAAATTTTCCAATTATGAAGCCCCACCTTTAGCAGCCATCTTTTTTTCGAGTCTATGTCCTACATAACTTAAAATTGAAGTGATGCATAGATATAACAATGCAATAACAATCCATGTTTCAAATGGAGAAAATGTATTTGAAACAATCTCTTTTCCTACTTTTGTCAAATCTGTAATAGAAATAACCGATACTAAAGATGAATCTTTTACTAATGAGATAGTTTCCCCAACAAGTGTTGGTAAAGCTCTCTTAAACGCTTGTGGTAAAATAATATATCTCATAGCTTGAAAGTTTGAGATACCTAAAGATTTTGCAGCTTCTAACTGACCCTTATCAATAGATACAATTGCTCCTCTTAATATCTCTGCCATATAAGCCCCAAAGAAGATACCCAAGGATAAAATACCAGCAACGATTCTTTCAAGTTCAAATATATTTGCAACGATAAAATAAAATAAAAATATCTGAACAAGTAAAGGAGTACCTCTTATAATAGTGATATAGACTGTCGCAATATCTCTTAAAACTATCATAGAAGAAAGTTTCATTAAAGCTACAATTATTCCTATTACTAAAGTTAATAACAACGCAAAAAATGAAATTTTTAGAGTTATCCAAAGTCCAGATAATACAGGTCCTGCTTTTAACTTAGTTTGTGAAGCAATATAATCACCCTCATAAACATCTTCACCTATAGCATAGTCAAAATTAAAAGTACTATCGACATTTTGAAGTTCTACTTTTTCATCACCATCTACAAAATACTTATTATTTTCAAAAATAAGTTTTCCATCGGCTGGTGATTCTATAGTTTTAGTCTCTTTATATGCAAAATATTTAGGAACACTATTCCATTTCCAAATATAGTTCATATTACCTGCTGCAATATAAAATGAGTAACCTACTAAAATAAAAAACAGTACGGCAAGTCCATGCCCTACTGTTTTATTTTGCGCTAATGATTTTTTTTTAGCCATCTGTTATTGCAGTCTTTTTAACCAAGAGCTATCTCTTAGCCATTTTTCATTATTTTTTTCATAAAAATCAACTACTTTATCACCCTTAATTTGTCTAAGGTAATTATTTAACCAGTTAAGAAAATCAGGATCACCTTTTCTAATAGCCCATGCTAATGGTTCATAAGTAAGTGGTGTGTCTAAGTGTACTAGTTTTCCTTGTCCTTTTTCTGCCATAAAAATGATATTGTATGGTTGATCATATATCATTGCATCAGCTTTACCTGTCAATACTTCACTTATAGCATCAGATTCACTATCAAATGTAAGTGTTTTTGCTTTTTTAAAGAATTTTTGCATTGCCATATCCGCAGATGTAGCTAATTTTGTTACAACTGTATATTTAGGATCGTCTAAATCTTTTGCCGATTTTACTTTACCTTCTAAACCTTTTCTTAATAAGATTGTTTGACCAACTACAACATATGGATCAGCAAAATTTACTTTTAAATTTCTTTTTTGAGAAACTGTCATACCTGAAATAATAATGTCATATTTGTTCGTAACCAATCCAGCAATAATACCATCCCAAGCAGTAGGTACAAATTTTACTTTAACACCCATAGCTTTTGCCATATCTTTTGCTAAATCGATATCATATCCAAGAAGTCTACCTTTTTTATCTTTCATCTCAAAAGGCATATACCCAGGCTCTAAACCTACTCTTAATTCACCTCTTTCTAAAACATCATTTAGAGTTGATTTTTTCCATAATTCTAAATCAGCTCCAAAAACTGATGTTACTGCAAGCATTAATAATGCTAAAATCATTTTTTTCATTTTTATTCCTTTTATTTAATTTGTTTTAATTTTTTAATGAACCAAAATTTCGTTTAAGAATTTTTTTGCTCTTTGACTTTTTGGATTATTAAAAAATTCACTAGGAGTGCTCTCTTCAACTATTACACCATGATCCATAAATACAATTCTATCACCAACCTCTTTTGCAAATCCCATCTCATGTGTAACACACACAATTGTAAAGTTTTCTTTTGCTAACTCTTTCATAACAGACAATACATCTCCTATAGTCTCAGGATCAAGTGCAGATGTAGGCTCATCAAATAAAATAACTTTTGGTTTCATCGCTAAACTTCGAGCAATAGCAACTCTTTGTTTTTGCCCACCTGATAAATCAGATGGATAAGAGTCTGCTTTGTGGTCTAACTTTACTTTTTCAAGTAACTCATGAGCTATTTTAGTTGCTTCTTTTACTGATCGTTTTTTTACAAGATTTTGCGCTAAAGTGATGTTTTCTAAAATTGTCAAATGAGGGAAAAGATTAAAGTGTTGAAAAACCATACCAACTTCACTTCTGATCTCTTTTAAGTTTTTTTTGCTTTCATAGATATCCATCTCATCAACTATAATTGTACCTTCATCTATCTCTTCTAGACCATTTATACATCTTATTAATGTCGATTTTCCAGAACCACTAGGTCCACATATTACAACAATTTCCCCTTTTTTTACACTAAAGTCTATACCCTTTAGAACATGGAAGTCATCATAAAACTTATTTATATTTTTCATTGAGATTATATTGTTATTCATTTTCTCTCTTTATTTAGAATCAAGCTTAAATTTTACTGAGTTAGATTTAAAGTTTAGTTAAATTAAACTATCAATACACATAAAAATTGTATATATTCTAAACATCACACAAAAAAGTGTGTTTTGAACTGAATATGCTATAATCCCGCTTTATTTTATCAAGATAAGGATAATTATGATAATCAACAAAATGTATGAATATAAAGCTGACCTATTATTGCTTTCTGTAGCAATTGGATGGGGTATAACTTTTTTGATGGTTCAAGAAGCAATTGATACAACACCGGTATATTCATTTTTATTTTTCCGTTTTGGTTTAGCTTCTATTGTAATGTTTGTTATTGCATATAAATTTTTCAATGAAATTACACTCAAAACTATATGGTATGGTGTGGTCTTAGGAGTATTTTTATTTTCTGCATTTGCTACGCAAACTTTTGGACTATCTCATACAAAAAGCTCAATTGTTGCATTTATTACTGGACTCAATGTTATATGTGTTCCTTTTTTAGCATATTTTATTTTTAAAGACAAAGTAAGAAAAAATGTATTTATAGCTTCACTTGTAGCTGTTGTTGGTTTATATTTATTAACAATGTCAGGAGTTTTAACTTTAGGTAACGGGGAATTTTTAACACTTATTTGTGCTTTCTTATTTGCCTTACAAATTATTTTTACTGGAAAATTTTCAAAAGAGGTAAATGTCTTTTTACTTGTACTATTTCAGCTTACTACAGTTACAATCTTATCCCTTGTATTTTCATTGGGATTTGATACAACAACTTTTTACATAGAATATAACTATGCTTTTTATAAAGCTGTTATCATTACTGCACTAATTGCGACCGTATATGCATTTTTAATTCAAACTTATATGCAACAATTTACAACTGCAACAAAGACTGCTATTATATTTACAATGGAACCAGTAAGTGCTGCAATATTTGCCTATCTTACTGTAAATGAGTTATTAACAGCCACTCAAATTTGGGGTGCAGTTTTAATCATTTGTGCAACATTAATTGCAGAAATTAATCTCAAAAAAAAGCAAAAAATAAGTTAAAATCCTAAAACACTACTTTTTAGGGGTATTTAAATAAAGCCTTTATTTAAAGGCTTTATAGAGAACTTTTTAATTATTCACACTAAAATCTATCTGTTTACTTGACATAACTACTAAAATTTGTTATCATTTCGCCAGTTAAATAAAAAAGAGGTTTTAAAATGGCAATTGTATCTACAAAAGGTGTTTATGGTTTGACAGCAATATTAATTTTAGCAAAAGAGAAAGAGAAAGATTTGTTACAAATTAAAGAGATTGCATCAAAAGGTGATATACCACAAAATTATCTTGAGCAGATACTTGTTACTTTAAAAAAAGGTGGACTGGTAGAAAGTATTAGAGGAGCAAATGGAGGATACAAACTTTTAAAAGATGTAAATGAAATTACAGTTTTTGAAGTGTTAAGTTCTCTTGAGTGTTGTTTAGCTAATACTGATAGTAAAACAAAAACTCATCTATTACAACCATTTTGGGAAGATACTCAAAAGAAAATAGAAAAGATTTTTATGCTAACTATAAACGAACTAGAAGAGTTCTTGGAAAAGAAATCTGATAATTTAGTATACTATATATAAAGGAACGAAAAATGAATATTGCAAAAGATGCGACACAATTAGTTGGAAACACACCATTAGTTAGAATTAACAAAGTTTCAAATGACACAAATACCGAAGTTTTAGGTAAATGTGAATTTATGAACCCAACAAGTTCTGTAAAAGATAGAATTGCTCTTGCTATGATTGAAACTGCTATTAAAGATGGTTTAATCAAAGAAAACACTGTTGTAGTTGAACCAACAAGTGGTAACACTGGAATAGCTCTTGCTATGGTATGTGCTGCTAAAGGTATTGAACTTACACTAACTATGCCTGAATCTATGAGTTTAGAAAGAAGACAACTGTTAAGTGCATTAGGTGCAAAATTAGATTTAACTCCTGCAGCACTTGGAATGAAAGGTGCTATAGATAGAGCAGCTGAATTAAATGAAACTATGCCAAATAGTTTTATGCCTCAACAATTTAATAACCCTGCAAATCCTGAAGCGCACAGACAAACAACTGCTTTAGAGATTTTAAAAGATACAGATGGAAAAGTAGACATCATCGTTGCAGCAGTTGGTACAGGTGGTTCTTTAACAGGTATTTCTGAAGTACTTAAAAAACACAACCCTAACTTACAGGTTGTAGCAGTTGAACCAGAAAACTCTCCAGTACTTTCAGGTGGAGCACCAGGTCCACACAAAATTCAAGGTATTGGTGCTGGATTTACTCCAACTGTGTTAAATACAGAAATTTATAATGAAGTGATTCAAGTAGCTGATGCGGATGCTTTTGCAACTTCTAAAAATATTGCAAAAACAGAAGGGTTACTAATTGGTATCTCTGCAGGTGCGAATCTATACGCAGCTACACAAGTGGCATCAAGACCTGAAAACAAAGGTAAAACAATAGTTACAATACTTTGTGATACAGGGGAAAGATATTTAAGTACAACTCTTTATTCATAGGAGTTGCACTTTTTAAAGAAGGTAAATAATGCAAACAAACAAAGATATATTTAGACCATTTGTAACAAAAGATACAACATTTGATGAGATTAGTGCTAATATAATTGGTGAAAATAAAGACAGCTATTTTGACTATACTGCATCTGGCTTAGCTTATGGACCAATTGAAGCAAGACTTCAAGAGGTTTTACAAACTTATGCTAATACACATTCAGAATTTTCTGGTAATGCAAAAGCTACATCATTTAACTATGATATTGCAAGAGAAAATTTAAAAAAATATCTTGGGTTAACAAATGATTTTGTTCTTTTCCCTTGTGGTTCTGGAGCTACTGGAGCAATTAAAAAATTCCAAGAATTACTTGGTATTTATATGCCGCCAGCTACAAAACATAGATTTAAATTTAACATCGATGATTTAGAAAAACCCCTTATTTTAGTTGGTCCATTTGAGCATCACTCAAATGAGATAAGCTATAGAGAAGCTTTATGTGATGTGAAAAGAATACCTCTTAACACTACGGGAAATGTTGATTTAGAATTTTTAGAGAAAACATTAGAAGAGAATAAAGAGCGACAACTAATAGGTGCTTTTTCAACAGCTTCTAATGTTACGGGGATAGTTTCTCCTTTTGAAAAAATATCTAAACTATTAAGAAAGTACAATGCAATTGTTGCATTTGATAGTGCGGCTTCATCTCCATGTATGAGCCCAAATAGTGAATTATTTGATGCACTATTTTTATCTCCACATAAATTACTAGGTGGACCTGGTACTTGTGGACTTTTAGCAATTAGAAAATCGCTCATTGATAATGAGCTTTCACCTACTTTTGCAGGTGGTGGAACGGTTGCTTATGTATCTAAAGATGAGCATATTTTTAATAGTGATATTGAGATGAGAGAAGATGCAGGGACACCACCTATTCTTCAACTTATTAAAGCTTCATTTGCATATCAATTACGATATGAACTAGGCCTTGATAGAATTCAAGCTAGAAAATCGGTAACTTTTAGATACTTAGAGGAAGAGCTTGCAAAACTTCCTGATCACACTATTTATGGACAAACTGATATCCATGATAGCATCGGAATCATTGCTATTAACTTCCATGGTATAACACCATTTGAGTTATGTGAAAAATTATCAGTAGAATATGGAATTCAAACACGAGCTGGGTGTAGCTGTGCTGGTCCTTATGGTCAAGATCTGTTTGGTATTTCTGAAGACAATGAAGCAAAAGAGAAACCAAGCTGGTTGCGAATTAGTTTAAACTATACACATAGTAAAGAAAATATAAAATATTTAATTGATGCTCTTCGAACATCAGTAAAAGAATTAAAAGAGGGAAAAAAATGAATATAGAAACTTCAGCTATCCACGCAGGATACAACAAAGATACTCAAGGTACAATGGCTGTTCCAATTTATCAAACAACAGCATATGCATTTGATAGTGCACAACAAGCATCAGATAGATTTTGTTTACAAGATTTAGGAAACATCTACACAAGATTAACAAATCCTACAACAGCAGTTTTAGAAGCAAGACTTGCAGAACTTGAAGGTGGTGCAAGTGCAATTGCAACTTCAAGTGGACAAGCAGCAATTTTTTACTCTGTAGCTAACCTTTTTGAAGCGGGTGATAATATTATTATCTCTGATAAAATTTATGGTGGAAGTGTAACATTATTTAAATATACAATGAAAAGATTTGGTTTAGAAACAAGAGTTTTTGAAAACGATAATCCAGAATCAATTGAAGCATTAGTTGATGATAAAACAAAAGCTATCTTCTTTGAATCATTATCAAACCCACAAATTGCTGTTGCTGATATTGATGCAATTACAGCTATTGCTCAAAAACATGGTGTAATTACTATTTGTGATAATACAGTAGCAACTCCATACTTAATCAACCCAATCAAACATGGTGTTGATATTGTTGTACATAGTTGTAGTAAATATATGTCAGGACAAGGTCTTGCTTTAGGTGGAGCTATTATTGATAGAGATGGCTTAACTGAGTTCTTTACTGATAACCCAAGATATGCACACTTTAATACACCAGATGCTTCATACCATGGTTTAGTATATACAGACTTACCATTTCCAGCATTTAACTTAAGAATTAGACTTGCATTATTAAGAGATATTGGAGCTACTCCATCACCTTTTAACTCTTGGTCATTAATTCAAAGTATTGAAACTTTAGCTTTAAGAATGGAAAAACATAGTGCAAACACACTAGAAGTTGCAAAATTCTTAGAATCACATCCTAAAGTTTCTAACTTAAACTATCCAGGATTAGAGTCTAACTCATACAATGCATTAGCGAAAAAATATTTCAAAAATGGTTTATGTAGTGGACTTATCAGTTTTGAAGTTGCAGACAAAGAAACAGCTTGGAAAGTACTTGATAATACAAAAATCTTTTCTATCGTTGTTAATATTGGTGATTCTAAATCAATTATTACTCACCCATCTTCAACAACACACCAACAAATTCCTCTTGATGAGCAAAAAGTAATTGGAATTACTGAAGGTTTAGTAAGATTAAGTATTGGTCTTGAAAATGTTTCAGACTTAATAGCAGATTTAGAAACTGCATTAAACGCATAACAATATATATCCCTAGAAAAACTCTAGGGATATCTACTTTCAACTTAACTTCTAAATAACTCAACTAAAATCCTCAAGTATCTTATGAAACAATAACATGTTTTATGTTATTATTTACAATAATATCAAAAGGAGTTATATGAATAACACATCTATTCGTACGAAATTTATAATTATTTTTTCAGGCATTATCTTTACTATTGCCGCAATCATGACATTTCTTTCTCTATATTCTCTAAATCAAGTTTCACAGGGAAATATTCAAGCATTTAAAAAAAGTAAATATGAAGATAAAACACAAGAACTCAAAGAGAATGTTCATATTGCTATGGGAATTATAGAATATTTTTATAATAGTGATTTAATCAACAAAAAAGAGTTAGCACTAGAAGCAATTAAAAAGATACGATATGGAACTAGTGGGTATTTTTGGATTCATAATGTAGATTTAAAAATGGTAATGCACCCTATTAAACCATCGCTAGATGGCAAATCTCTTGAAAATTTAAAAGATACGAATGGACAAAATTTATTTGTCGCAATGAATAAGGTTGCTAATGGCTCAGTTGAAGGTGGCAAAGTTTCGTATTATTGGCCAAAACCAAATGTAACTGAAGCAAAAGAAAAATTCTCTTATGTTCAAAAATTTGCACCTTGGGGTTGGATCCTTGGAACAGGAAGCTATGTAGATGATATCGAAAAAGATATGTCTATGTTACAAGATTTATCAGATGAAGAGATTGTTGAGACTACAACTAGTTTAATACTAACTACGCTCATTATTCTAATCATATCATATTTTATTATTACATATTCATTTAATAAACTTATCAATAACTCTTTAAAACGATTTAAAAAATACTTTAATAGGTTTTTACGATTTATATCAATGGAAGATAATAAATATATTCAAGCAGATGTTACCAAAAAAGATGAGATAAATGACTTACTTATTATGATTAATGAAACTGCAAAAAAATTTGATAGAAAATTAAAAGATGATGTAAAAGTAATGGGAGAAGTAGTACTAATCGCTTCAAAAGTTGAACAAGGTATTTATAGATGTCGAGTAAATGCTCTGAGTGAAAATCCAATGATTATGACACTAAAAAGCTCGCTCAATTCATTACTTGGAAGACTTGAACAAAGTATGACTTCAATTGAACAAACTCTTGATGCATACTCAAAACAAGAATTTACAAAACGTATTCAAATAGATCCACGTATACAAGAAAATATGTTAGCAGTTATGAATGGTGTAAATAGACTAGGTGAAACGCTAGAATATAACGCAAATACAAATCTTAAAAATGGTCAATTATTGGAAAACAACTCTACTATAATGACAAATTCAATGGAAAATCTTTCTAAAAAAGCAAATGAGCAAGCTGCATCTTTAGAAGAAGTTTCAGCTTCATTGGATGAAATTACATCACAAACTCGAGAAACAACAAAAAATGCACAAATGATGGCAAACTTAGGTACAACTGTAAAAGAGTCTGTAGCAGTAGGTCAAACTCTTGCTAATGATACAGCAAGCTCTATGGATGAGATAAATCAAAAAGTTTCAGCTATTCTTGAATCAATTACAATTATTGATCAAATTGCATTTCAAACAAATATTTTATCTCTAAATGCTGCTGTTGAAGCTGCAACTGCAGGTGAAGCTGGAAAAGGTTTTGCTGTTGTTGCACAAGAAGTAAGAAACTTAGCATCTAGATCAGCAGAAGCCGCAAGAGAGATTCAAGATTTGGTAGTACAGGCAAGTCAAAAAACTACTGAAGGAAAACAAGTTTCACAAGATATGATAGAGGGATACAACACTCTAAATAAAAATATTGAAGAGACTATTAAACTTATAGATGAAGTTTCTAACTCTTCTCAAAGTCAAATTAATGGTATTGAACAAATTAATAATTCCGTTGCAATATTGGATAGAATGACACAAGAAAATGCGAGTGAAGCTAATAGTGTAAAAGAGTTATCAAATGATATAAAATCTATGGCTGAAGATTTAGTATCAACAAAATAAAATTTGAAGAGACAAGTTTTTAAAAACTTGTCCATTCATCATCATTGGCATCTGATTTAATAGGTGCAATGGTTGCTTCTTTTTTAGTCACCTTTTGTGGAACAACTTCCTTCTTTTTAGATTCTACTGGTTGAGAATTTACTCTTGAAGTTTGCTCAACTTTTATCGAATCTTTCCCAATAAAATTTTTCTCATCTGTACTAGTAACAATAAGCTTAGCAATTTTATCAGTTTCTTGCGCTACAGATTTTGTTTGTGCTGCAATATTTGCATTTTGTTGCGTTTTATGATCTAAAGTATTTACAGCATCATTAATTTGCTCAATCCCTTTTAGTTGTTCATTACTTGCAATTTCAACATCTTTAATTAAATCAATAGTTTTAGTGATATTATTATTCAATCCTGAATATCCATCAATCATTTTATTTGCTATTTTTTTACCCATATTTGCTTTTTGTGTAGCATTTTCTACAAGTGTTTTTATCTCATTTGCAGCATCTGCTGAACGTGCAGCAAGATTTCTTACCTCTTGAGCTACAACAGCAAAACCTTTTCCAGCTTCACCTGCAGTTGCAGCTTCAACAGCAGCATTCAGAGACAAGATGTTTGTTTGGAAAGCAATCTGATCAATAACTGTAATTGCATCACTAATTGCATTTACTTCAGAATCAATTTCATTCATAGCATCTGTTGTTTCACTAGCAAGCTGTTGTCCCTCTTTTGATGAATCAGTTAAACTATTTGCATAACTTGACATTTGACTAATATTTTTAGTATTGCTTGAGATATTACTAGTAATCTCTTCAAGAGCTGCTGCTGTTTCTTCTAGGCTAGCTGCTGCATCTGTTGCATTATTTGTTAAGCTTGTCATAGTATTTAGTAGATCAGTAGAGCTGTAAGAAAGTGTCATACCATTTGTTTTATTTTCAACAAGCATTTTAGTAATAAGATTTTGAACACCCAATAAAGCTTTAGAAAGATTACTGTTATCAGTTATTTGATTGACAAAATTTTGTTGTTCAAAGTTCTTTAAAATTTCAAGAGTATGATTTAGATCGTTTCCAATATTTTTATTTAAACTCTCCATCATATCGTTAAATACCACACGTAATTCATCTAAACTTTTATTTGATATTTGGCTATTTATTCTATGTGTTAAAATTCCATTTTTCACTTCATTTACAACATTTTGAATCTCATCAATAAATTTTTTATCCTCTTCAATACCTACTTGTGCTTTTGTAATATTTTGATTTACAACTTCTGCCATTTTACCAATTTCACCACTTAAACCATCAATTGTAGATACCGTTGATGTTTCTTTGTTTACATATTTAAAGAAATCAAGAAGACCTGATTGTAATTTTAAAATTGAATCATTGATATTTTTTCCTAAAAATACTGATAAGAAAATTGTCAGAACAATACTAAGAAGTGCAACAACTATAAAAATTGTAAACGAAGAACTAATCAAAGAATCTGTATCCCCTTTGTATGTATCAACAATTTTATATGTTTCATTTGTAAAAAGGTCCATAATATCTCTCATAGACTCATATTGTGCTAAATATGTTCCAAAATAAAATGCACGGGCTTGTTCTATTTGATTGTTTTGTACAAGTGAGATAAGTTTCGTTGTATTCTGTTTTGTTTGAGCATAATATTTATCAAAATTGTCAAATTCATTAGACTGTGATTTAAGATCTTCTTGAAGAAGTTTTTTAAATTTTCCAAATCTTTGTTCTACTTGTTGAATATTGTTGCTTACACCATTTTTGATTGTTTTATCTATATCATCTTTGTTGTTTAGATTAATAATCTGCAACAATGCTACATTTGATTGATAAGAATCTCTATCTGCTTCAAGAAGAAATGCTATTCCAGAAAACCCTCTATTTGCCAACTCTTTAACGTTTGATTCTACTTTATTTAGATTGTATGAAATCAAAAGACTTGAAAAAATAGACAGCAATAATAGTATTGCAAATGATCCTATTATTTTATTTTTTATACTCATAACTTTTCCACCTTACATGATTAATTTATTTATTCTAACAATATAATCTAGTTAGTTATCTTAAACAAATATAAAAAAAAATTATATCAAATGAGTTGTCACATAATAGAGCTGACCAAGTGAGATTCCACTATCATTTAAAGGTATTTTTTTAGAGACACAATACTCTATATTTTGCTCTTTTAATCTTTTTATTACAAGATTTAAAAGGGTTTTATTTTGAAATACTCCACCAGTTAAAAGCGTTTTTTTCTTCTCTTTTTGTGCAATAAATACGATTATCTCTGCAAGTGTATTTATAAAAATGCTAATTAGATTTGTTTTTGTAAAATCATACACTATATCAATGATTCCATTTTTTATACTAAATTCAAAGGATTCAGTATCATTCTTATCATATTGGGTTTCACACAAAAGTCCAGCTTCCCCTTCATAACTTTGTATCTGTATCAAGTTTGTAAAGCTAGCCATCGCATCAAATAATCTTCCAACTGAACTACAAAGTGGTGCATTAAGATTTCTTGTATAACTTTGATGCAACATCTTAATCTCTTGTGTAGAAAATGATTTTAGTAGTTCATAATCTAACTCAAATACCTCATCTAAAGAGTATCTATCAAATAACATAGATAACGCGACTCTTCGTGGTTCTTTTATAGCTTTTTGTGAACCTAAAAGTTTGATTTGTTTAAAATGGTATTTTCGCTCATCATTAACAAACACTTCACCACCCCAAAGAGTACCATCATTACCATATCCAGTCCCATCAAAACTAAAACCAACATATTCAAACTCATCTAAGCTATACTCAGCTTTAGTAGCATAGATATGTGATAAGTGGTGTTGCACTTGTACGAGTTCAAAATTTTGCTGTTTTGCCCATACAGTTGTATGATAGTTTGGATGTTTATCACACACAATAATATCAGGAACAAAATCATAAAATTTTTGAAATGTTTCTACAGTTCTTTTAAAATACTCAAAAGCAACTAAAGAATCCAAATCCCCAATATAGGGACTTACTATTATCGTATCATCAAAAGCTATAGAGATGGTATTCTTTGCATTTGCACCAACCGCTAGGATTTTTTGTTTGAGTTTTTTCTTGAGTTTAATAATTGTTGGGCTGTACCCTCTACTTGTTCGAAGTGGTTGAATATCATTGTCTACTACTTGAACCACACTATCATCAACGGCATTGATAATCTTTCGATTAAAATCTACAATATACTCGATAAAAGGCAGTTTTGAGATAATATCTTCTTTTGCAGTGATGATGGGTTCACCACCTCGATTTGCACTTGTTGCAACTATAGGGTTCTCAAGATATTCAAAAAGCAGATGATGCAATGCTGTGTATGGTAAAAAACACCCTATTCTCTCTATTTTAGGAGCAAGATTATTACTTATGATTTTATTTTCACTCTTCATATCTAAAACAACTATTGGACTCTCTTTTGAAAGAAGTAGCTCATTCTCTTTAGAGGATATAGTAGCAAAAGTTGATATCTGCTTTATATCTTTACACATAATTGCAAACGGTTTACTTGGTCTATGTTTATATTCTCGTAACTGTTGAATCACCAGATCATTTGAAGCATCACAAACTATATGAAAACCACCTATTCCTTTTATGGCTACGATATTACCCTCTTTTATTAACTGTGTAGTTTTGTGATATATATCATCGGCATTAGTAGAGATAACTTTGTTTTTTATACTTAATGTTAATTGAGGGCCACAATTGTTACATGAGATTGGTTGTGCGTGGTATCTTCTATGCAGTGGATTTGTATAATCTTCCTTACAACTTTCACACATCTCAAACTCATCCATTGAAGTATTGATTCTGTCATAAGGTACAGTTTTAATAATACTATATCGTGGACCACAGTTTGTACAGTTTGTTGCAAAATAGTTATGATATTTGTCATCTTTTTTGATATCTTCTAAACACTCATCACATATTTTCATATCAGGCGATACTAAAGTTGTTTTATCATCTTGATTTTGTGTTTGAATTATCTGAAATGTTGTTGTTCCAAGAACTTCGATCTGTATTTTTACAAGAGAGTTTATTGTAGCTAAAGGTGGTAACTCACAATACAGTTGCTTTTCAAACTTTTGTAATGTCTCTTTGTCTCCTTCAAGTTCAATAGTTACTCCAGATGAGTCATTAAAAACAAAACCAGTTAATCCCAGGTTTATAGAGAGTTTATATATAAAAGGACGAAAACCGACACCTTGAACGATGCCAGTTATTTTATAGAGATAGCGTGTCATATAACCCCGATTTTAAATTTGGTATATACTACTTAATTTATCGTTAGGTATCTATTTATCTTAATCATCAAAAGCAATATCTTTTGAAAAGAATGGTTTTGAGAGTTGAAACTTACTTAAAATTCTACTGTATATAATACTATTTTCAAACATATCTCCCATCATCACAAAATTGTCAATTTTAAATTTTGTTTTGAGTTGGTTCAGTGTTAATATTGTCATATCCCCATACGCTTCAAAAATAGAGTATGCTAAATAGTGTGTATCCACACCAGCAAGTTTAAAACTAATCACAGAACCAATCAACGCTGTATAATCAAATCCAGCATCACTAAAGTTCATATCTATTTTTAATCCACCATTTCCATGAAACTCAAACGCTTTATTGCTTAAACCTTCAAAATTTTTCTCATCTAACTCTAAAATAGCACACAATGTTCCATAAATATCATAACTATTTGATTCTAACTCATTATATATTTCTGGATATTTATTTTTAAAATTCTCTATAAGTTTTTCTCGAATTGGGTCATTGAGCATCAAAG
This sequence comes from Arcobacteraceae bacterium, assembly GCA_049670825.1. Lineage (GTDB taxonomy): Bacteria > Campylobacterota > Campylobacteria > Campylobacterales > Arcobacteraceae > JAIOSF01. The sequence goes on from JBATTX010000260.1 coordinate 18,506, forward strand.
TTAAAACATTTTGTAGATTAAAATCTTGGAATTTGATCACTTTTTTACTTGATACTTCATTCAGTACTAAAAATGAGATACCATTTTGTACACTTAAATTCACCCCAATTGCATTTTTTGAATTTGGTGTTTCTTGTACTATGTTTAAAAATCTATTAAGTACATTGTCTTCATGTAATGTTTCTAATT
>JBATTX010000261.1:0-3115 GCA_049670825.1 Arcobacteraceae bacterium
TACTAATTGTTTACAATAAGTATCAATTTTTTCATACTCATCCCATAATCCAGCACCAGCTTTTTTCCAAGCAGTTTTATCTGCTTCTGATGGTGTAGGAGACCATTTTAAACCTTTAGAAACCATCTCATCTAATGCTTCTTTTTCCCATTTTTTAGATTTCTCTAATTGCTCTTTTGCATGGTCAACTGTAGCTGCATAAACTGCTTTTTGTAACTCAGGAGTTAATTTTTTCCAAGCAGATGTATTCACAACGATTGGTAAAACTTGTGCACCAGCTAATGGTAATCTGTACATATATTTTGCAACTTCAACGTGGTTTCCATCTCTGTGGTCAATCATATTTGAACCAATAGAACCATCAATAACACCTGTTGCTAAACTTGTATAAATTTCAGACCAAGCCAATGATACAGGAGATGCACCTAAGTTTCTTAAAAATTTACCATACGCACCTGGAGCTCTAATTTTTAAACCTTGGAAGTCTGCTACAGATTTGATTGGTTTTTTAGTAATAATATAAACAGCTGGTTGGATGTAAGGCTCTAACCATGTTAACCCTTGTGAACCGTATGCTTTTTTTAATACATCACCAAAACCTTGCTCATGAAAAAGTTTATGTAACTCTTCTGGATTATCTGTTCCACCTGGTAAACCAATTTCGATTACACCTGCTGGTAATTCCCCTGCATGCATTGATTGAAATGGAGCTGCCATAGTGATAAGTCCAGATTTAGCTGCACCTAATAAACCAGATGTTCCAACACCTTCTCCTGAGAAAAGTACTTGAACTTTAACTTTGCCATCTGTTCTTTTTTCGATATCAGTAGCAAGGTCTTTATATAATTCACCAAATGCTGTTCCTCTACCATATAGGTTTGAAAATCTCCAGTTGTGTTGTGCAGCAGCAGCTGTATCAACTACAGTCATTAGACCTAATAATGCAACAATAGATGTTGTCATTAAATTTTTTTTAACGTTTTTGAATAAATTTAACATTTATTTTCCTTTCTTTTTGTTATTTGTGATTTTTTGATGCCAATTAATACTTTGTTCATGAGAAATCACTAAAAGCGTGTATTTTCAAAACAAAGCCTAATTTTTTGTTATACTTAGTTTTTTTACAATACACCTCCTTATTAATTGGACTTAATTTATATTTTTATTTCACTAAACTTCTAAATAATTCTGTAAATTTATCTAAACCTTCATTTACTATTTCATCACTGATAGTTAATGGTGGTAAGAATCTAATAACATTTGCGTTGTATCCACAAGATAATAAAATTAATCCATACTCTACAGCTTTTCCAATAATCGCTTTTGTTAATTCTGTATTTGCGTTATCTGCATCACCATCTACCATTAATTCCATAGCTATCATAGAACCTTTATTTCTTACATGACTAATTAATGATGGGAACTCATTTTGTAAGTCTGTTAATCTTTTGTTGAATAAATCACCAATAGCAACAGATCTATTTAATAAATCTTCCTCTTCCATAATTTTCAATACTGCTAAACCAGCTGCACAACCTACTGGTGATCCACCATAAGTTCCACCTAATCCACCAGGGATTGGAGCATCCATAATTTCAGATTTACCTACAACAGCTGATAATGGATAACCACCTGCAATACCTTTAGCCATAGTCATTAAATCTGGCTCTACACCTGAATATTCGCTGTTAAACATTTTTCCTGTTCTACCAAATCCTGATTGAATTTCATCAAAAATTAGTACTATTCCATTTTCATCACAAATTTTTCTTAATGCTTGTAATAATTCAACTGGTGTTTGATAAAATCCACCTTCACCTTGAACTGGTTCAACAATAATCGCAGCTACATCTTCTGCAACAACATCTGATTTGAATATATTTTTAATTGCTTTAATAGAATCCGCTACAGTTGCACCGTACGCTTCAGCTGGAAAAGGAACATGATAGATTTCACCAGGAAATGGTCCAAATCCAACTTTATATGGAGCTGTTTTACCAGTTAAAGCCATTGTTAAACTTGTTCTACCATGGAAAGCACCATTAAATGCAATCACAGCTCTTCTTTTTGTGTGAGCTCTTGCTATTTTTACACAGTTCTCAACTGCTTCAGCACCTGTAGTTACAAAAATAGCTTTTTTTGGAGTATCACCTGGAGCTAAAGCTGTTAATTTCTCTGCTAGTTCTACTGCTACTTCATATGGATTTACCATTACGCAAGTATGGCTAAAATTTTCAATTTGTGTTTTTACTGCTTCTATAATTTTTGGGTGGCTATGTCCTGTATTACATACAGCTATCCCTGTTCCAAAATCAATAAATCTATTACCTTCAACATCCCATAACTCAGCATTTTTTGCTTCTTTAACAAATACAGGATAAGTGTTCCCTTGTCCTCTTGCAAATACTTTGTTTTTTCGTTCTTGTAATTCAATGTTTGTCATTTATTTCACCTTATTTTCAATGTAGATCATCGATAATTGATTTTATAGTCTAAATAAAACTTTTTTTAGTAGTTCTTTGTATATTACTGTCTAACAATAATAGTAGATTAAAATCTTTCTCAATATGAACTAGAATCTTACTAGATTATAAATCTTTTGTCAATAAAATATTGAGTAAAAAATATACAAGTGTAAAAGTGTAACAAACCTTTTAGTTAAGGGCTTTGTGAAGGTTTTGAAAATAACTTTTTTTTATAATTATGGTCAATTTTTCTTTACCATTTTATGCTATAAGATTATGTTATAAGTGTCAGATAATGATGAGATAAAAGGTACCCTAATATATTGATATGAGAGCAATTTTTATCAAAATAAAATGGAGAGATATATGATGAAACATGAAGGAGTATAAATTTTTCTTTACTTGTTTTCAAGCTAAAATTGGCAAAATAATTGAAAAAATTAGGAGTTGAAAAAATTATCAATTTATGTAAAATTTGTATCAAATTAGTAAAAATTGAATCAATTTTACACATTTTTTGCAAAAAAAAAGGCTAAGATCAAAAGATCTTAGCCTAAAAATGTAAAGAATTTTAAAGAAAATGATTATAAAACAGGAGATTTAATAACCATTAATTTTTCTTTACTCATCTCGATCATAGAATGTTCAAT
>JBATTX010000262.1:0-5333 GCA_049670825.1 Arcobacteraceae bacterium
AATCAAATCATTTTTTATAGAAAAATGAATTATTTTTTCACCAAGTAATTTTATCTGTGAAGTTTTTTTCACCTCATTGATAGTTTCATCAATAGTATCAATATTTACACTTTTAGGGTCATTTCCTAACAATCCTAGAATAACTGCAACATCACTTTGATGCCCAACACCAGTAGAACCCAGTGAACCAAAAAGCTCTATTTTAATTCTTGTTATATTATTTAAATAGTTTTGCTCTTTTATTGTTTCACAAAATTGTTTTGCAATAAGCATAGGTCCCACAGTATGTGAACTAGAAGGTCCAATGCCTATTTTAAATAAGTTAAAAATTGTCATTTCTATAATCCAAATTACTATAATTTCTTTATTACTTTTTATTCCAAAGAGATTGTTCTAATCATTTTGTCATCACTTATAAATTTGCACCTATTTTATATTCGTCTATAGTAACACTAAGAAGTGTATTAAAAGTGTGCAAATTGATAAATGTTGTTAAAAAAAGAATTACCCCATTTAAAGGGGTAATTTTAGGTCACTTACAATACTAAATCACTATGTTAGTGATCTAATATTTGTTCTAAAAATAGTTTTAATCTATCTGATTGAGGATTATCAAAAAACTCTGTTGGAGTATTTTCTTCAATAATTTGTCCACCATCCATAAAGATAACTCTATCTGCAACTTTTTTTGCAAATCCCATCTCATGAGTTACACAAACCATTGTGATACCTTCATCTGCTAGTTCTGTCATAACATCTAGTACTTCCCCAATCATCTCAGGGTCTAGTGCTGATGTTGGCTCATCAAATAACATAATCTCAGGGTTGATACATAAACATCTAGCAATAGCTACACGCTGTTGTTGACCACCTGATAATTGATTTGGGTATTTGTGTGCTTGCTCTGCAATTTTTACTCTTTCTAAATAGTGCATAGCTGTAGCAATAGCTTCTTTTCTAGGAACTTTTCCTACCCATGTTGGTGCTAAAATAAGGTTTTCTAAAATTGTAAGATGTGGAAAAAGATTAAAATGTTGAAAAACCATTCCAACATGTGTTCTAATCTCTCTAATTCTTTTCACATCTTCAGTCATCTCTAAACCTGCTACATACATCTCACCTTCTTGAAACGCTTCAAGTCTATTCATACATCTAATAGTAGTAGACTTTCCAGAACCAGAAGGTCCACATATAACAATTCTTTCACCTTTTTTAACTTTTAGGTTAACATCTTTTAGGACATGAAAATCACCATACCATTTGTTTACGTTTGTTAACTCTACCATATATTCTAAATTGCTCATAATATTTCCTATTTTCTATTTATGATTTGTATTAAATCTGTTTTCTACTGCTTGGGCATATTTCGACATACTAAAGCAGATAATCCAATAAATAATGGTTACAAATACATAACCTTCTGTTTCAAATCCTAACCACTCTGGATCTGATGTTGTTAATGTAACCATTGCCAATACATCAAATAATCCAATAATTAAAATAAGAGTTGTATCTTTAAATAAAGCCACAAATGAACCAACAATATTTGGAATTGAAATTTTCAATGCTTGTGGAAGAATAACTAATCCCATAGATTGCCAATATGAAAGTCCAATAGAATCAGCTGCTTCATATTGTGATTTTGGAATCGCTTGTAATCCACCTCTTACAACTTCTGCTATATATGCAGCTTGAAATAATGTTACACCAATCAAAGCTCTTAGTAACTTATCAAAATCCATACCTTCTGGAAAGAATAATGGTAAAATAACTGACGCCATAAATAGTAGAGTAATTAAAGGAACACCTCGAATAAACTCAATATACAATATACTAAATGTTTTAATAATTGGCATATTTGATTGTCTTCCAAGTGCAAAAATAATACCTATTGGAAAAGATACAACAATTCCTACAGATGCAACAACCATAGTAAGAAGTAGTCCACCCCATTTCGAAGTAGGTACAACTTCAAGTCCTAATCCCCCGTATAATAATACGAATGAAATGATAGGAAAAAATAAGAAAAGTGCTGCTCTTATTTTAATATCTTTAACTGTTTTAAATATCACTATTGAAGCTATAAAATAACCTAAAATAAGATTTGGTCTCCAGTATAAATCACTTGGATAAAATCCATAAACAAATTGGTTGAATTTTTCATATATAAAAATCCATCTTGCACCATCGTTTGTGATTTGATCTTTTGTACCACTCCAAGTAGCATCAAAAATCATCCAATTAAATAATGGAGGAAGAATTAAGTATAAAAAATATAAAGACAATAGTGTTAATATTGAACTTGTAATAGATGGAAAAAGATTTTCTCTTATCCATAAAATAGGTCCTTGTATTGTTGAGGGAGCAGGTTTTGCTTCTAGTTTTTCATAAACAGCCATTATCTCTCCTTTATTTGAATTTTTGCATTAATATAATTCATCAATATAGAGATTGTAATACTGATAATTAAATAAACGGCCATTGTCATTAAAATAATCTCAATAGCTTGACCAACTTGATTAAGAGAAGTCCCTGAAAATAATGTTACAAGTTCTGGATACCCAATCGCAGTTGCTAAAGATGAGTTTTTCATCAAATTTAGATATTGGTTAATAACAGGAGGAATAATTACTCTTAAAGCTTGAGGAAGTACCACTTTTTTTAAGATAACATAATCTTTTAATCCCAATGCACTAGCAGCCTCTTTTTGTCCTTGAGGAACAGCTTCGATACCAGAACGAACAGCTTCAGCAATATAGGTTGCTGGATAGATACTTAATGCAAAAGATAAAGCAAGAAGCTCCGGAGTAAGTGTCCAACCACCTTTAAAGTTAAAACCTTTTAACTCGGCATATTCTAAAGATGCAGGAGATCCTGAGATAAAATAAACTAATGTTGGACCAGCAATTAAAATAATTAATGATACCCAAAATACAGGAAACTCTTCACCTGTTTCATCATGTTTTTTATTTGCCCATTTTACTAAATAAACCACAGCAGCAATTGCTAAAATCGCAGCAATAATTACTGAAATAAATCCACTTTCTAAAATAGGTTTTGGGATATATAATCCTCTATTGTTTAAGAAGAATACGTCTAGATAAGACATAGATTGTTTTGGACTTGGAAGTGCGGCTAATACAACATTATACCAAAATAGTATTTGCAGTAGTATAGGGATATTTCTAAAAGTTTCTACGTAAACTAATGATAGTTTTGAAACCATATAATTTTTTGATAATCTTCCAATACCTACTAATAATCCAATTATTGTAGAAAAGAAAATACCAATACCTGATACTAACAGTGTATTTAGAATACCAATAATAAATACTCTACCATATGTATCTGACTCAGTGTAAGGAATAAGTGTTGATATAATACCAAAACCAGCTTCACTACTTAAAAAATCAAATCCTGTATTAATCCCACGTTTTTCAATGTTTATAAACATATTATTTAAAATATAATATGTAAAAATTCCTATAGATATAAGAGCAATAATTTGATAAATGATGGCTCTGTTATCGGGGTTGTTATAAAAAGCAACGTTGCCTTTTGATGTTTTTTTATGTTTTGTCATTTTAAACCTTCTAAATAAAGAGAAGAGAAGAGCTTCTCTTCTTCTTTTTGCTATTAAATAATATAAGTAAAAAACTACTGATTATCTAACAGGCGCTCCGTATTGGATACCACCTTGATTCCAAAGTCTATTTAAACCTCTATCAATTTTAAGTGGAGAATTTTTACCAACATTTCGCTCGAAAGCTTCACCATAGTTACCAACATTTTTAATAATGTTGTATGCCCATTTTTCATCTAATCCTAAGTTTTTCCCAGCTTCACCAGAAGTCCCTAATAGTCTTTGAATATTTGGATTTTTAGTATTTCCCATTGAAGTAACATTTGTTTGATTTACACCTAATTCTTCAGCATTTAACATTGCAATATGTGACCATTTTACGATATTAAACCATTTGTCATCACCTTGTCTTACAACAGGTCCTAATGGTTCTTTTGAGATAATTTCTGGAAGTACTTTAACAGAAGTTGGATCTTCAACTTTTAATACTAAACCATATAGTTGTGAAGCGTCAGAACTTACTACATCACAACGACCAGATTTAAACCCTTCAATTGTTTGTCCAGATGTATCATAAGTAATTGGTTTATATGACATTTTATTAGCTTTGAAGTAATCTGTTACATTCAGTTCAGTTGTAGTTCCTGCTTGGATACAAATAGTTGCACCATCAAGTTCTTTTGCTGAATTTACACCAATGTTTTTATTTACAAGGAAACCTTGACCATCATAATAGTTAACACCTGCAAAGTTTAAACCTAAAGATGTATCTCTAGTTGCTGTCCAAGTTGTTGCTCTTGATAATAGATCAATCTCACCACTTTGTAATGCTGTAAATCTCTCTTTTGCTGTTAATGGTGCATATTTAACTTTTGTATCATCCCCAAAAATTGCAGAAGCAACTGCTCTACACATATCAACATCTAACCCTTTCCATTTTCCACTTGAATCAGTTGTTGAAAAACCAGGAATACCTGTAGATACTCCACAAGATAAATACCCTTTTTGTTTAACTTGGTCTAATGTATCTGCTGTAGATACTGTTGAAGCTAGTGCTATTGTTGCTACACTTAAAGATAACGTTTTTAGTAATTTCATTTTTAGTCCTTTTTTGTATTTGAGTTTGAAACTTAATTCATAAAAAATAGTTTACTAGAATCATGTAGCATTTTAGTAGCAAAATTGTATATTTTTTAGCCATTTTAAAAAAATTACATAAAAGTTTAATTAAATTGAATTATTAAATAATTGATTTTAATTTATTTAATTGTATATTAAGCTATAAAATAATTTTAATAAGCTTTCGATATATATTGTATATATATTATACAGTAATTGGTATAATAAGAGTATTTAAAGGCTTTATTGTAACTGTGTATTGATAGGTTATGTAGATAAAAAAGTTAGAAATTTTTACAATGCTATAGTTTTGCTATGTTTAAATTTAACATATTTGAGATATACTTCCAAAAGTGAGTAAAAAAGGAAAGAAATTTTATTTTTAATTTACAAGAAATTTTTTTTGATCATTTGTGTATTTTAGTAACTCATAAAGTTAAAAATATTTTACTGTGTGTATAAAAGTATCAAAAGATGGAAATAAATCTATCGATTTAATTCTAAAACTCAAGAAATACAAATAAGAAAGAGAAAGAAGTGGGTAAAAGTAGAAGAATAATTTACCCACAAAAAAATAAGGTAGGGAAACGATGGGACAAGATAAAAAAAGATTAGTAGTAATCGGAGCGGG
>JBATTX010000263.1:0-2231 GCA_049670825.1 Arcobacteraceae bacterium
TAAAATATCTCTTGAGTATTTGTCATATTTATCAACAATAATATTTTTACTACTTACAATAGGAAACTTACTCATCAATCCAAGTCCAATTGCAGTGTTTTTATTTTTTGTAAATATTGAGTATTTAGAGTCTGGATTTTTTTTCGTAAGTGCATCAAGAACTTGTCGAGATTCTATCTCTTGTAAAGCTAAAATATCTGCATCTAAATTTTTGATTACTTTAGAAACATTTGTAAGTTTTGTAGTGTAAGATTTTGTATTCCACGATTTTGTATTTGGAATAAATTCTTTGTATTCAGTTTTGTCGTATTGCAGATCAAAAAAGTTTTCTACATTATAAGAAGCTACCTTAAAATCTAAAGCAAAAAGATTGAAGGTAGCAATAAAGATAAATAAAAAGTATTTCATATTTATCTTGAGTTTATATGGTTAGTTTAATTGGCTTTTGATGTATTCCAATGCAGCAGTTTTTGCTTCTTTAATTTTACTTGCATCTTTTCCACCAGCTTGAGCGAAGTCAGGTCGACCACCACCTCCACCACCAACGATAGGAGCAATTGTTTTGATCCAATCACCAGCCTTAACATTAGCATTTTTTACACCAGAAACAAGCATCACTTTGTCCCCTTTTGCTTGTAGTAAAAGTGTTGCTATTTTGTCATGACCATTTTTCATATCATCTACAAGTTTTTTTATATCACCATTTTCAATAATATCGACAACAACTTTTACTCCATTGATTTCTAACTCTTCAAGAGGAGTTGCTACGTTTTCATGCGCCTCTTTTAGTTCTATTTTGAGTTCTTTAATCTGTTTTTTTAATTTTGAGATACCCTCTATGATATCTTTATTTTTTACTTCAGATTCTACAAGAGCTAGTTTTTTCATAGCATCTTGAACATACGAAATAGCGCTTAGTCCAACAACTGCTTCAATTCTTCTTACTCCTGCACTTACACCACTTTCTTTGGTGATGTAAAAACTACCAATTTGTCCAGTATTTTGAACGTGTGTTCCTCCACAAAATTCAACACTTACATCTCCAAATTCAACCACTCTTACACTATCACCATATTTTTCACCAAACATAGCAATTGCACCTTTATTTTTAGCTTCCTCTATTGGTAGCTCTTCAACACTTCCTTCTAGTCCTCTAGCAATCATAGAGTTTACTAAATCTTGAACCTCTTCAATTTGCTCTGTTGTCATAGCTTTTGGATAAGTAAAATCAAATCTTAATCTGTTCTCATCATTTAAACTACCTGCTTGAGATACTGTATCACCTAAAACCATTTTAAGCGCACTTTGTAAAAGGTGAGTAGCACTATGGTGTTTAGAAACCTCTCCTCTATTTACAACTACAGCTTCAACTGTTTCTCCCACTTTAAGTGATGAGCTTGAAACTTCAACTTGTGACATATTCATACCAAAGAATTTTTTTGTTTCTTTGATTATTGCAACATTTTCACCATCTTCTAAAGCTCCCACATCACCTATTTGTCCACCACTTGTTGCATAAAATGGTGTTTTATCTAACATCACCCAACCTGTAGCATTTGTAGCTAATGTATCTACTTGTTTGAAATTTTCATCTAAAAGTGCGATGATTTTACTTGATGTTCTAATATTTGTATACCCTACAAATTCATTGATTCCTACACCATCAAGTAGTTGTTTGAAGTCACCCTCATTAGCATCATCACCACTTCCTTTCCATGCTGATTTTGCTTTTGCTTTTTGCTCATCCATACATTTATCAAAAGTTGCGTTATCAACTTTTAAGTTCTTTTCCCGAAGCATATCTTCTGTTAAATCAAGTGGAAAACCATGTGTATCGTAAAGGTTAAATGCAACCTCTCCACTAAAAACATCTTTTGTATTTTTTAGCTCTTCATTAAAAAGTTCCATACCACTTGAGATAGTTTTGAAAAATCTATCCTCTTCAAGTTTTACTTGCTCTTGAATAAACTCTTTTTTCTCATAGAGTTCAGGATAAAAGTCACCCATCATATCACAAAGTGTGTTGATGATTGTAGACATAAATGCTTTTCTAAATCCTAATAAGTAACCATGTCTAACTGCACGTCTTAGGATTCTTCTTGCTACATAACCACGACCTACTTTATCAAATAAAATCCCTTGTGATAACATAAATGCAACAGTTCTCACGTGATCTGCAATTACTCTAAAACTTGCAATATTTGATTCAGTAATTTTTGAATCACAAATCT
>JBATTX010000264.1:0-3362 GCA_049670825.1 Arcobacteraceae bacterium
GCTCCCCATAACTCTTGCTCTTTATTGTCTTGAACAACTTTAAACTCTCTATGCCAAAAAACTAATCTTCTAGGTGTATAATAAAAATCAAACTCGCAAAGCAAATCATTTGCTTCTAATATATCAGCCCATTTTTTTTCGATATTTGGTAACTCTTTTAAAAATGGAATAGCTGGTAACTCTTCAACTACAATCTCTACTAATAATGGCTTAATCATCTATTTTTGTCCCTCTTCTTGTGCTTTTTTTAAATTCTTTTTTTCGATCTCTTCTAATTTATCTTGGTGTTTTTTAACTTGAGTTTCATTCATCCCTCGTAAAAAAACAAACAGGAGGTATATAAAACCTCCCCATACGATTACATCTAATACTTCTTTCAATTTATTATCTCAACTTTATATTATCTTTTATAGTCTATTTTACCTAAACTTCACTTTGTAGATTATAATAGATTCACATTACAGTAACATTACATCCACTATAAGTATATATTTTCTCTATCTTTTGTATAATAGTAGCTATAAAACAAAGGATAAAAAAAGATGATTGAGGAATTTAATTTTACAAATATCACATTAAAAACTGATAACTACGAAGGTGTGACTATAGACTATGATACTATTCCTCATATTATTGAAGAGTTTGAACAAGAGATTGTAAATATAATAGAAAATTTAGAAAATAAAAAACTCTTATGGATAAAACTTCCTATTGAAAAATCAGAATATATTCCTCTGCTGACCAAATATGATTTTGTATTTCATCATTGTAATGAAGCAGATATTACCTTACTTAAGAAGATGATTCATAATCCTATAATCCCAACAGCTAGAAACCATACTTTAGGTGTAGGTGTTGTTGTTATTAGTGATGGAAAATTACTTGTAATCAAAGATAGAATTGGGCAACACTATAAACTTCCTGGTGGATATATCGATGATGATGAAAATATCTCCGATGCAGCCGTGAGAGAAGTAAAAGAGGAAACAGGTATTGATGTAGAGTTTAATTCTATTATTGCTTTAGGGCATTTCAAACCTCTTCAATTTGGTGAATCAAACTTATATGTAGGTTGCACTGCAACAGCTTTAAATCATGAGATAAATATCATCGATGATTATGAAATCATTGAAGCTAGATGGATCGATTTAGAGTATTTTTTAAACGCTGATGAGATATATCTCTTTAATAAAACTATCGTAAATACAGCTCTAAAAAATGATGGGCTAAAGTTTGAGAATGTTGATATGTTTAAAGGGCGAGATATAGACTATGAGCTTTTTTTCTAAAACTCATAGTGTTTTAGAGTTTTAGCACACCTTGCACTCTAGCTATACTATCTTTTTTAGAAAGTGTTAACCTTACAATTGAATCTTGTGTCGCTTTTAAATTATGCATAACACTTGCATCTAAAGAGACAATATCCCCTTTGATTAAACTATATACTTCTGTATTAACTCCAAAATCAATTGCACCATCAACTATCTCAACAGATATAGGGTGTGGTGTATGGTGATCTTTCATAATCTGATTTTCTCTAAAAACTATTCGTATCTCTTTTGTAGAGTCTGTTTCCATTAATGGTGTGATTTGAACTTTTGAGTCACTATAAACTAAATTTTCATAAATATTTGTTTTTTTCATTTGTATTCCTCTTCTTTAATTGTGTAATAATATCCTAGTTTATTTCCTATTTTATTGATTTGTATCAATTTCTCTTGACATTTACTACTAATTAGTATTATAATTATTTTTAGATTTGTTATGATATATTAATTATGTCAAATAAAGACAAAACAAACTAATTATAAAAGGATTCACATGAAAAAATTATTTACACTAGGATTAACTTCTATCTTAGCAGCAGGTGCATTATATGCAGGAACGTACAATGTTGATGCAAGCCATTCAAATGTTGGATTTAAAGTGAAGCATCTTATGATTTCAAATGTTACTGGTAAGTTTGACAAATTTTCTGGAAGTTTTGAATATGATGAAAAATCACAAAAAATCACAGCATTATCTGGAAAGATTATAGTTGCATCTATTAATACAGAAAATGAGAAAAGAGACGGTCACTTAAAATCTGCAGATTTTTTTGATGCTGTAAACTATCCTGATCTTACTTTTAAATTAGATTCTATAAAAGATGACAAAGCTTATGGTGTACTTACAATCAGAGGTGTCTCTAAAAAAGTATCACTTGATTATGAGTTCAATGGTACGGTAACTGATCCATGGGGAAACAAAAGAGTTGGAGTAGAACTAACAGGAAAAATCAATAGAAAAGATTACGGACTAAACTGGAATAAAGCTTTAGAAGCTGGTGGTGTTGTTGTTGGAGAAGATGTAAAACTTCAAATTGAACTAGAGGGAATTTTAGCAAAATAATAAACGCTAAAAAACTTCACTGTAGTGTTAAAAGGTCAGAGTGATTATAAACTCTGCACCTTTATAGTTTTTACCTTGATATTCATACTCTTTATTATGAACCTCAATTGTTCCCCCTGATTTTTCAACAATCAATTTTGACATATATAATCCAACCCCAGTACCATTTTGTTGCTCTTTTGTTGTAAACTTATAGTCAAATAGTTTCGAAATAATCTCTTCATCTACTCCATTTCCATTATCATAAAATGAAATTTTTATACTATTCTCTAATTTTTTTACATTAACAAAAATCAATTTTCGCTCTAATTCCATATTCTCTAAAACATCTCTTGCATTATTTAAAATATTCATAAATACCTGCATCAACTCATTTTGCAAACCATAGAGTTCCACTTCTGATTTTTGCACAACAAGTTCTATGTTTTTCTTCTTAAATCTTGAGTGTAGAAGGTGTATCGCCTTTTGAATTGTTTGTGAAACATTAAAAGACTTTTTAAGTTTATCCTCTTTATAAAAATTTCTAAAGTCATCAATAGTTTGAGAAAGATATTCTACAGATTCACTAATATTATCCAATCCATTATTTAGTAGCTCTTTAGTCATCATAGAATACTCTTGCTGCACTTTAAGCCCAGAAGATGCTGTACTAATAATAGATAATGGCTGTCTCCACTGGTGTGCAATATTTTCTATCATCTCACCCATTGCTGCCATTTTTGATTGCTGAAAAAGAAGTTGATCTTTCTCTTTTACTTTTGTTTTATAATGTTCAAATCGTTGTTTAATAGCGTAAGACAACAAAAGAGATAACAAAATTACAATTATTATTAAAACACAAAAGATGATGATAATAGTACGTATATTATCATCATTTTTTCTCGTTAACTCTTTTGTTTTTTGTTCTATTATCATATTTAAATCATCTGTATAAAAGCCTGACCCTATAGTCCAATCCCACTCATCGCATT
>JBATTX010000265.1:0-1912 GCA_049670825.1 Arcobacteraceae bacterium
ATACGAGCAGATGAATCACTTCTCAATCCTTTGATTCCATACAAAGAAGCTATGGATTTACATACAAATGGTTTATCTCAATATATATTAAATGACTATTTAAATAATATTGATGATTTTTATACCCATTTAGATTCATTAAGAGCATCATACAAAAATAAAATGTTACTATTTAAAAAATACCTTGATATCTATCTGCCTCAATTTGAATATGTAGAACCAAAAGGTGGAATGTTTATCTATGGAAAACTACCAAATATAAACACAGCCTTACTAGTGCAAGAGTGTTTGAAAAATGATGTTGTATTTGTACCAGGAATTGAATTTTATAATGATGCTAGTATAACAGATGAGATACGATTTAATTTTACACATACAGATGAAAAAAATATTGAGATAGGGTTATCAAAAATAGCAGAAATCGTGTCAAAAACTCATAACTAATTTGTAAACTATAGATTTTTATAGAGTTTATATTTTCTTTTGGTTATTATCGTTAGAAATTTTTAGAATAAAAGTGAGAAAACAAATGGCTGAAAAAAAAGATTATTTTGCACACAAAGCAAAAAGCTATGAAGAAAATGAAAAAAGAGTTTCAAATGTTCAAAATATTGCAGATGGTATTTTAAAAAACATCTCTTACACTAACGAAATGAATATTTTGGACTTTGGCTCAGGAACAGGACTTTTGACACAAGAGATAGCTCCATATGTAAAATCTATCACAGCTGTTGATATGTCTACCTCTATGAATGAAGTTTTACGAGCTAAAAAAGATGGTTTTGCTTGTGAATTAGAAGTATTAGAACTAGATATCACAAAAGAGGACTACTCAAACAAACTTACAAACATAGATGGAATCATCTCATCGATGACTATTCATCATGTACAAAACACAGAAGATTTACTTCAAAAATTTTATGATATGTTAAACGAAAATGGAACTATTGGCTTAGCTGATTTAGAAACAGAAGATGGAAGCTTCCATACTGATGATACGGGTGTTTTTCATTGTGGGTTTGACAAAGATGAGTTTCTAAACATAGCTAAAAAAGTAGGCTTCAAAGACTTAAAAGTAGAGACTATCTCAGTAGCAAGTAAACCACATGGGGATTTTCCTATATTTTTGTTGACTGGGAAAAAGTAGCTAAAAATAGTCTTAAAAAATACAATGCTTTTTCATTGAATATTTATAAAATACCTTAAATGCTAATTAAAGTTTAAGAGTTTCTATAATAGAAAATAAAATTTAAGTTAATTTCACTTAAGTTTTGTTAAAATAATGTATATTTAAATATTGGAGTTTATTATGACAGCACCAAAACAAGAAGCAAAAAAAATCATTGATTCATTACCAGAAGATACATCTTATGATGAAATTTTAAAAGAATTATCTTTTGATAGAATGATTCAAAGAGGTTTAAAAGATTCACAAGAAAATAAAACTATATCAAATCAAGAGATGAAAAATAGAATTAAACAATGGTAAATATAAATTGGACAGATGAAGCAGACCTTTGGCTTAAAGATATACATGATTATATAGCTTTAGATAAAAAAGTAATTGCTAAAAAAGTTGTAACCGAAATATATCAAAAAATACAAATACTTCAAACATTTCCAAGAATTGGTTATCCGTATGATAATAATGAGCATAAAGAAATAAGAATATTGCTTTATGGTCATTATAGAATCGCCTATTTAGTAAAAGATGAAAATACTATAGATATATTAGGCGTATTTCATGGAGCTTTAGATATTGAAAGATACTTATAACTAGCCGTAGATATAACAAGACACAGGAAAAAACAACTTACCCTTCAAATTTTCAAGTATTAAATAGCTATTATTAAGTGGTTACAAAAACTAGATTACGAATCGATTGAGGGTAACTCGTTTTTCAGTTCAATCG
>JBATTX010000266.1:0-2522 GCA_049670825.1 Arcobacteraceae bacterium
ATATTTCTACTTTTTTTACTTAGGTATTGATTGCCCACTTTAAGCTTTTCTAAAATCTCTTTTGAAAAATGTTTCTCTATACCACTTTTTGAAGTAATAAGAAGTACAAATAACAACACTAAAGGTATCATCATAATATAAAATACATTTGGATTTAAAAATTCCATTTTAGATATTGTCCCTTTTATTTTTAAGATATACAAAAAAGAGTAATGTTAAAAAACTCACCATCAATGGATAAAAGAAATAATACTCATTTACAATAATCTTATTTTGCTCAATTTTACTTTTTTCTAGTTTATCAATAGTTTCATATATCACTTTTAAGTCATCTTTTGTGTATGCTACAAATGTTTTTCCACCATTACTCTTTGAGAGTTGATCGAGCATATAGGTATTTGAACGCCCTATACCTATAGTATATATTTTAATATTATACTTTTTTGCCATCTTGACTACTACTGATAGAGGAATATTACTTGCTGTGTCATCTCCATCAGTAATCGCTATAATTATTTTTGATTTTGTTTTTTTCTGTTTTAATATATTTATAGATGTAGCAATACTATTAATAAGTGCTGTTTGATCACCAACAATTCCTATACTTAAATCTTTTATGATTTTCTCTTGCGCTTTTTTATCATAAGTAAGAGGGGAAGCTGTCATAACAGTTGAACCAAAAACTACGATTCCAATATTGTCATTCACCCTTTTAGCGATAAAATCATTTACTATCTCTTGTACCACTTCCCATCTGTTTTGACTACGATTTGCAGGATTAAAACCAACCTCTCTCATAGAACCACTTGTATCAAGAGAAACAATCATATCAATACCATCTTTTTTATTTTTGATAATATTAAGCTCTTTTACAGGCGAACTTAAAGCAGTTATGGCACAAATGATAGTAAGCCATTTTAAAATAGATACAATTCCACCTTTAAAGGTTTGTGCTGTTTGAAAAATATTTAAGTGAGGCATATAATATGACTCTACTCGTGCTTTACAATATATACTGCAAAGTACAAAGAGAAAAAAAACTAAAAAAACATATGGGTATTCAAATTTGATAAGTAACAAAGAATCAAACATCTACACTCTCCATAAAAATTTTGAATTTAGTTTGTATCTGGGTAGAAAATTGCGTTGGTATATCTTTTTTATATTTGTAAGGCTCTAACAGATCATCAATCTCATCTATGAGTCTTTTAGCTCGTTCATCTTTAGCTAGAAGTTTTCCATATTTTGATATATCATAAGCAGATTGTTTGATATTTAACAAATCTAAATTTTGCAATTTTTGATAATATTCGTATTCAATAGATTTTGCTTTTGGTTTGAAAAATTTAAAAAGAAAATAGATTATCATAAACAACAATAAAATTGATACCACTATTGCACCATAATAAAGATATATACTAAAATCAGGTATTTTTACAATAGGTTTTATATCATGTATTTGTATCATCTATCACCATTACTCTTATTGAAGAATTATTCACTATGTTGGCGATATATTATCAAAATTAGTGTACAATCCTACTTATGAAAAATATAAAAAATAAGATTTTAATTTTTGGTTTATCAAGTATGATTCTTGGCTGTTCACAATCAGCAACCTCAGTATTTGAAAAGAACCCAATATATGGACAAAACATACAATACTCAAAAGTGATCAAAGTGGTAGAAAAAGAAAATGTAAATGCAATTTTTAATATCACATACCTAAACTCAGTAGATAGTTGGAAGTGGAATGATGACCAACAGCACTTTTTAATTGGAACTTATACTATAGATAATAACGCTTCACAATATAAACTTACTATGAATGATATGGAACCAATTTCAAAAAAAGAGGTTACAAAAGAAAATGAACTTTTCAAAAATATCGCTTTTAGAAACCATTGGGGTAAATACAATATTGTTTCATTTGAAGATAGTGATGAAAAAAATCTAACTCTTGTATATAAATATGGAGTTGATAATAATATCAGTACAACATTTATAAAAGAGTAAGCTTACCCTTTTGTAGTGTGTACAAACACTCCATTAAAATTTACTGGTGGCATCTCAATATAATGTTCACATCTTTCGATATATATCTTATAGATTTTATCATTTGTTTTTAATTCATTTTTTTCTAACTCTTTAAATAACTCTAGAGCTTGACTAAATAAACTATTTCTATACATCTCTAAAGCTTTATGGTAATCATCTAACTCTTTGCCTAACTCTTCTCTCGTCACACTGTAAAGAGTTTCATTTTCATAACCATTTTCAAAATCTAAAACCTGCCAAATCTCAACTGGTTCTGTTTTTCCTTTTACAACAACCAAGTCTAAATCTCTAAAAATATAATCACCTGTGAGTTGTGCTTTTGTAAAACTTGAGATATTACATTTTGAACCATAATATTTACACAAGGATTCAAGTCTAGCACCTAAGTTAATAGGATCGCCAATTACTGTATAATCACTTCTTTGAGAAGACCCCATCTCCCCAACTGTTGCTAATCCAGTATT
>JBATTX010000267.1:0-15861 GCA_049670825.1 Arcobacteraceae bacterium
CTAGAGAGCATTACTTTTATGATAACAGGAAAAAGTCTTGCTTTTTTCGCAATAGTTAAAAATTTGTAAGGGGCAACTTCAGTTCCATCTTCATCAATGTATCTAATAAGTGCTTCATATTTATAAATCTCTTTTGTTTGCGCATCAATTATCGGTTGAAAATATGGTTGGAATTTACCATCAGTTAGTCCATTTTTTAGTTTTTTAATCCAAGCAATATTTTCTTCAATATCTTTTTTTTGTTCAAATTGTTCTTTATCATATTCCAAAATATCAAGAGATCTTTTTCTAGCTTTTGGAATAGCTCTTTGAGCATACTCAAAAGCGTGTTTATCATTTGACTGCGCTATACCGATTGTTATACTTATATCAATATTTTCACCACCAATTTCAAGTCCATTGTGTGTTGTATGATTAATAAAATTTTTACAAATTTTAGAAAACTCTTTTATATCAGTATTTTGTTCATTGCATAAAACAACAAAATTATCAGAGCCAACTCTGTAGATGTTGTAAAGTTCTCTGTCAAAAGTATCTTTAACACTTGATACAAATGCTAAAAGGATTTGATCACCAAAGTCTTCTCCATATAAATCATTTAAAATTGAAAATTTATCTATATTTATAAGTGCCAATGTTGATGTTGCAATCACTTTAGTATCTTTAATAAGTGCATTTCTGTTTTGTAGTCGTGTAAGTTGATCTAAATAGAGATCACGTAATTCATGATAAAGTAAAGATTTAGACATTATATCTAATAATTTTTTTACATTAATTGGTTTTAAAACATATTTATCTACACCTAAATCAATTGCTTCTAATAAATATTCTGAATTTGAAAATGCAGTGGCTACAATAATTGGCATGTTTGAGTTGATTTTTTTTATCTCTTTTGCCATCTCTAAGCCATTCATATTAGGCATATTTACATCAGTAATAACTAAGTCAATTAGATGTTGATTCTCTTTGAATACTTCTAAACCTTCTGCACCATCTTTACAAATAAATTGCTTTTTTGTAAATGATTCTAATATCCCTTTTGTGATATCTCTTAAATATTCTTCATCTTCGCAATACAAAACTGTTATGTCTTTTAGTCTTGATACATCTGCTTCCATTATAACTCTTTTTTATTCTTATTTTGGGTATAATAACATAATTTAGGTAAAAGGGAATAGAATGTTAAATAAAAATAATAAAAAGATTTTAATATTAAATACAGGAGGAACTTTTAATAAAGTTTATAATCAGATTGAGGGAAAATTAGTAGTACCACAAGATAATTACGCTGTTGAAACAATTATAGAATCTACAAAAATTGATTACTTTGATATTGATGGAATAATCTATAAAGATAGTTTAGAGATAACTAAAGATGATAGAAAAGAGTTAGTAAAGTATATTAAAAAAACAGATTATGAAAAGGTTATCATAATTCATGGAACTGATACTATGGGAGAGACAGCTAAGTTTATTGCCAAAAATATCAAAGACAAACTTATCATACTTACAGGTGCAATGATACCATTTAGTTTAAATAGAATGGAATCAACATCAAACTTATTATTAGCAGTTGGATATATGCAACAAAAAACTAAAAATGGCGTATATATCTCAATGCATGGAAATGTAAAAAAACATAATAAAATTTATAAAAATAGGGAACTCGGTATATTTGAATGTCTTTAGTGGAGTGTACCCATTGTCATTTAGAATTTGAAGAATCAGTAATGATTAAGGAGCCAGACAACAAAGAGTTGAATTTTTGTTGTAATGGTTGCCAAGGTGTATATCACCTTCTAAAAGATGATGGGCTTGATAGTTTTTATGATAAATTAGGAAATAAAAAACTATCTCAACCACTTGCGGTTGGAGATGACAGTAGTAACTTTGACTTAGAAAGTTTTGCTACAAGATATATAAAAACAACAAATGAAGGATTTAGTAGAGTTGATTTAATCATTGAAGGTATCCACTGTGCTGCTTGTATCTGGTTAAATGAAAAAGTACTTGATCAAACAGATGGAATCGTTGAAGTAAATATAAATTTTACAAATAACAAAGCAAAAATAATTTGGGATGAGGATATTATAAAACTCTCTGAGATTATTGATAAAATACGAAGTATAGGATATAACGCGTATCCATACGATAGAACTGACAGCGAACAACAAGCTACTAAAAATAAAAAAGATTTTTTTCTACGAATGTCAATTGCAATTTTTGCTTCTATGAATATTATGATGATAGACGTTGCAAAATATACAGGGTATTTTACTGGTATAGATGATGAGATGCTTCGTATTATTCATATGGCGGAATTTATTTTTGCAACACCTGTGCTTTTTTATAGTGGATGGATTTTTTTTAGAGGTGCATATTACGGACTTAAAAACAAGATAATAAATATGGACTTTTTAGTTTCATCAGGAGCAACTTTAAGTTATATATATTCATTATATGTTTTATTTGGTGGTGCTGGAGATAGTTATTTTGATAGTGTTGCTATGATTATTACTTTTGTGCTTGTTGGAAAATATCTGGAAGTATTAGGCAAAAAAAGTGCTGTGGATACTATGGACAAAATTAAATCTCAAATACCCCTAGAAGCTACAATTATTGTTGATGGTGTAAAAAAAGTTGTTGCGTTAGATCAGATTAATGTTGATGATATTATCGAAGTGAAAACAGGTGAGAAAGCAAGTGTGGATGGAGAAGTGATCTCTGGATTTAGTAGTTTTGATGAGAGTAGTATTAGTGGGGAATCTTTACCAGTAAGTAAAAATATTGGTGATAAAATCTATAGTGGTACCATCAATACCCAAGCGGTTATTCGTTATAAAGCATTAAAAAATTATGCAAACTCTACACTCAATAATATAGTTGAATTATTAGAAGACTCACTTAGTTCAAAACCACAAATAGAAGATACAACAAATGAGATTTCAAAATATTTTTCAGTGATTATTTTACTTTTATCTCTTAGCACATTTGCTGGGTGGTATTTTTATAATGGTGGATTTGAAAACTCTTTAATAGTTGCAATTTCAGTTATTGTTATAGCATGTCCATGTGCTTTAGCACTAGCAACTCCAATTGCAAGTTTAATTGGAATTAGCTGGCTTTCTTCTGAAGGATTACTTTTTAAAGAAGCAAAATTTTTAGAAGTATTTGCAAAAATAGATGCAGTTGTTTTTGATAAAACGGGGACATTAACTACAGGTAAACTTTCTGTAAAAAATGTCCCTTTGTCTTTAACAAAGGATGAGTTAAATATTTTGTATTCACTATCAGATAGTTCAACACATCCAGTAAGTGTAGCTATTAAAAACTATTTAGAAAGTTATTATGACAATTTAAAAAGTTTAGAGTTAGAACAAATAGAGCAATTACCATCAATGGGAATTCAAGCTATTTATAATGATAATGTTATTTTTGGGGGAAGAGTTGATAATAATATAGAATATACAACAACTATCTATCATTTTACAATCAATGGAAAACTCCTTGCTACTTTTGAATTAGAAGATAAATTAAGAGATGATGCAATTAAAACAATTAATTATTTTAAAAAGCAAAATATAAAAACAATACTTTGTAGTGGTGACAATGAATTAGCAGTATCGACTATTGCAAAAGCAGTTGGAGTAGATCACTATAATGCAAAAATGTCACCAATAGCGAAAGCTGATTATATTAAAAGCTTAAAAGATAGCCGTAAAAGTGTTGTAATGGTAGGTGATGGAGTGAATGACTCCTTAGCTTTAAGTAGAGCCGATATCTCTATTGCCATGGGAAATGGAGCTGATATTGCGATTGCAATTAGTGACATTGTGATATTGAACGATAAGCTTTCTGGAATAATAAAAAGTCATTATATCTCAAAACGAACATTTAAATTTATTAAACAAAATCTTTTGATTTCTACTATTTATAATGTATTAACGATTCCAATTGCAATGGCTGGGTATATTATCCCATTAGTGGCTGCATTATCTATGAGTTTGAGTTCATTATTAGTTGTAGGAAACAGTTTACGAATCAAAAATAGGAAAATTGATGAATAGTATTTTATGGGTTGAATTAGTTGTAGGAATCCTTGTAAGTTTTACACTTTTAGGTATATTTATTTGGGGTGCAAAGCAAGGTCAGTTTGATGATGGTAAAAAGATGATGAATGGTCTTTTAAATGATAGTACAGAAGACTTGCAAGCTGCAATAAAACGTGATGAAAAAGTAAAAGAGTTACGAGAAAATAAAAAAGAAAAGTTAAAAAATAACTAAAAAAAAGCCAGCTACAAAAGTAACTGGCTTCTAATATAGGATAATAATTTTAAATTATTTACCAAGTCCTGTAGATGATAAATCAGCAATGCTATATTTAGCAACTTGCCCTTTCATAACACCTTTCATTGGTCCACCATAAGTACCATTTTTGTAACCTGTAAGTGCTGCAGTAACTTCAGCTTTTGTAAGGTCTTTAACAATTTTTGATTTCCCTAAAGCAGCTTTTTCAAAATTTTGTCCATGACAACCTTTACATGCTCCTAAATTAACAGATGCAAATGCAGCTACACTTAATACTAATGTTCCTAATACGATTTTTCTCATATTATTCTCCTAAATTTAATTTTGCTAAATGATACTAATTTCTTACTTCAAGTTATCTTATATAATTTAGGATAGAATGCTATTATGAATGAAAATTGCGTATTAAAAATAAATAATTTATCTTTTGGTTATGAAAAAAATAATTTGCTTTATAATAATTTTAATTTAGAATTAAATAAAAATCAAATTGTATCGATTGTTGGAGCAAGTGGTAGTGGAAAATCAACCCTTTTTGAGTTAATAAGTAAAAATATTACACCACATACAGGTATCATTCAGTCTAAAAAAATTGCTTCTATCTATCAGGACCCCTACAGTTCATTTCATCCTACATATACAATTAAAGAACAAATAGATGATGTTGTTTCAAAATATAGTAAAGAAGAGTTAACTACTCTTTTAGAAACACTTGATTTGGATTTTGAATTGATTTTGAAAAAACCTCACAAGCTTAGTGGTGGACAGTTGCAACGATGTAGTATATTAAGAGCTGTACTTATGAAGCCTGATCTGCTTCTTGCTGATGAACCTACAAGTGCGTTAGATAATGTTGTCGCATTAGAAACGATGAAAATGTTAGTAGGTTTTATAGATAAATTTGGTATTCTTCTAATTACACATGATAATCATCTTGCAACCTGGTGCAGTGATACTATTATAAAAATAGATAATTAGGATATAAATGAGTAAACAGGCATTAGTTTTATTAAATATGGGAGCAGCTAGAAGTAAAGATGAATTGGAAGTTTTTCTTAGAAATATGTTCAATGACAAAAATATATTAACTTTCAAAAATGACACTATACGCTCTATGTTTGCATCTTTAATAGTTTCAATGCGTTTAAATAAAGCTTGGGATAACTATAAAAAGATTGGTGGAACATCACCCTTACACGAACTAACAGATAAATTAGTTGATAAGCTAAATATCATTTTCCCTGAATATTTTATCACCACAGCTATGCGGTATACTTCACCTTTCGCTCAAACTGCAATTGCAAGAATAAAAAAAGAAAATATAACAGATGTTATATTGGTTCCTTTGTATCCTCAATATTCAACAACTACAACAAAATCTAGTGTAGAAGATTTTATAGAAAAAGCTGATGGTGCTTTTTCTATTAGAGTTATAGAGCCATTTTATAAAAATGAAATGTACAATAAAGCGATTTGTGATGAGATCATTAATGTTCAAGCAAAATACAATGATTTCCATTTGATTTTTTCAGCGCATGGACTTCCTCAAAAAATTGTAAAAAATGGTGATCCTTATCAAAAACAGATTGAGGAGCATGTAGAGTTACTTAAAGAGAAACTCTCACATTATGCGACAAATATCAAATCAATTAATTTAGCATATCAATCAAAAGTTGGTCCAACGAAGTGGTTAAGTCCAAGTTTGGAGAATATGTTAAAACATTTTAAAAATGAAAAAGTGATTATCTATCCTATATCATTTATTATTGATAACAGTGAAACTGTGTTTGAACTTGATATTGAATACCGAGAAATTGCAGAAAAGTTAGGGATAAAAGAGCTTCGCGTTTGCCCTTGTGTGAATGACAGTGATACTTTTGTCAAAGCACTTAAAGAGATAGTTTCTCTTTAAGTAGATAATTTCTAAGGTTATTTTGATACAATTCTAATTGTTCTTTTAACAGGACAATTATTTAAAAGTTGACAATTTGTAGTTTGGTAATATGTTTTTGCAGAAGCAACAATTCTACCTGTTTGGTTGTCCATTATTCTAGCATTGATAATTACTTGTTTATCTATTGCTGAAAATGTTCCAACTAAAACATAACTGTTAGCAACTTTTTTATTGATTTTTTTAACATCTCTAGTGATGAAAAATTCACCTGTTGGATTAATTGTAAGTGCATTTTGACCTCTGAAGTCAGCTACATTAAATCCTCTGATAAATAGTTCGTTAAAAAATGTTTCACCAAGTGTTCTACCAAAAGCACTTGTTTTAGATAAGTTATGTAAATTAACAAAAGAAGTAATAGCAATGTTTCCCATATCTGCTTGAGCAATTCTGCTGCTTGCAAGTAAACTATCTGCTAATTCTACAATCTTATCATCTACCATTCCATTTGAACCAACTGGTGATACATACTCAGATGTCATGTTTCCACCATTGATTTCAATAGTATTTTCGCCTTGAGCGAAACCAACTGTGCCAAAACACATAAGTGAAGCTAGTAAGCCACTTTTCATTAATCCTTTTAACATAATACACCTCTTTTTTTAATATGAGGAAAGTATATCTGCACATTTCTTAAAATTAGATTAATTTATAATTGAATTAAAACTTAAATTATAATATTAATTATATATTATTAACAAACAATTAACTAATTCAGATTGATTTAAATTAATCTAGGCTAAAATTCTCTCAATAAGTGGCGTTTTTCGTGGCTTTATTTTAAACTTTAGGAGGAGATTGATGCAGAACGGTGCAACAATTGAGTACGATTACTCGATAGCAAAAGCCTTTACTTTTGCAACAATTCTGTTTGGAATCATAGGTATGACTGTTGGTGTTATTTTAGCATTTCAACTAGCGTTCCCAGAGCTAAGTAATTTAGCTGGCGAATATGGTACATTCAGTAGGTTAAGACCTTTACACACAAATGGTGTGGCATATGGTTTTACACTTAGTGGTATCTTTGCAACATGGTATTATGTTGGTCAAAGAGTATTAAAAGTATCTTTAAAAGAATCACCATTTTTAACTGGTGTAGCGAAATTACATTTCGTATTGTATTTTATTACAATTCTTTTAGCGGTAGTGACTTTAATTTCAGGTATTACAACATCAAAAGAGTATGCTGAATTAGAATGGCCATTAGATTTACTAGTAGTAGTATGGTGGGTTCTATGGGGTATTTCGATTTTTGGATTAATTGGAATTAGAAGAGAAAGAGCATTGTATATTTCTTTATGGTACTACATAGCATGTTTCGTTGCGGTTGCAATGTTATATCTATTTAATAACATGGAAGTTCCAACAATGTTTTTTGCAGATGGTGCACCTAGTTCTTGGATTCACTCAATCTCTATGTATGCTGGTACAAATGATGCATTAGTACAATGGTGGTTTGGACATAATGCTGTTGCATTCGTATTTACTGCTGGTGTTATTGCTCAAATTTATTATTTCTTACCAAAAGAATCTGGACAAAATGTTTATTCTTATAAACTTTCTATCTTAGCATTCTGGGGATTAATGTTCGTATACTTATGGGCTGGTGGACATCACCTTATTTATAGTACTGTTCCAGATTGGATGCAAACTATGGGTTCTGTTATGTCAGTTGTTCTTATTTTACCATCATGGGGATCTGCTATTAATATGCTTCTTACTATGAAAGGTGAGTGGGGTCAATTACAAGCATCTCCATTAATTAAATTTATGGTTATGGCTTCAACATTCTATATGTTATCTACTATTGAAGGACCAATTCAAGCTATTAAATCTGTAAATGCTATTGCGCACTTTACTGATTGGATTCCTGGACACGTTCATGATGGTGTACTTGGTTGGGTTGTATTTATGACAATGGCAGCATTATTTCATATGGCACCAAGAATGTACAAAAGAGAGATCTATTCTAGATCATTAATGGAAACACAATTCTGGTTACAAACAACTGCGATTGTATTGTACTTTACATCTATGTGGATTGCTGGTATTACTCAAGGTATGATGTGGAGAGCATATGATGAATATGGTTCTTTATTATACTCATTTATTGATACAGTAACTGTACTTCAACCTTACTACACTATTAGAGCTGTAGGTGGATTAATGTACTTAATTGGATTCTTTATGTTTGCATACAATATGTATAAAACAGCTACTTGTGGTAGAGTTCTTGATAAAGAGCCTACAAACGCATCGCCTATGGGCGCTTAAGAGAGAGGGGTTAATATGTTTCATTGGTTAGAACAAAGACCGTTTTTCTTTACGGTAGTATTATTTTTATTTATTGCGTTTGCAGGTTTAGTGGAGGTTTTACCAGATTTTGCTAAAGCTTCACAACCAAAAGTTGGTACTAAACCATATACTGTTTTAGAATTAGCTGGTAGACAAGTTTATATTAAAGATTCTTGTAATGCTTGTCACTCACAATTAATTAGACCATTCAAATCAGAAACTGATAGATATGGTATGTATGCGATTAGTGGTGAATTTGCTTATGATAGACCATTTTTATGGGGATCAAAAAGAACTGGTCCAGATTTAATGAGAGTTGGTAACTATAGAACTACAGACTGGCATGAAAATCACATGATGGCACCAAGCGAAGTTGTACCTGGTACAGTTATGCCTGCTTACCCTCATATGTTTACAAATAAAGCTGATATAGCTACAGCATATGCAAATGCAAATACACAAAAATCAGTATTTGCTGTACCATATGATAAAGAAGGTATGCCAGCATTAGGTTCATGGGAAGATGCAAAAGCTTCAGCTTTAGAAGAAGCTAAATTAGTTGCAGCTGACATGAAAAATCAAAGTGTAAAAGACGCAGTAGCAGCTGGAGAAATTCCAGAAATCGTTGCTTTAATTGCATATTTGAATTCTCTAAAATAAAGGTTTAAAAATGGAATACGAAACTCTATTAACAGTTCAAGCTTATGCTAAATTTGCACTATTGGCGGTTGTGTGTATCGTGTTTTATACTTACGCATTCTCTATCTATAGAAGAGATAAAAAAGGTGAGACTAACTATGAAAGTTACTCGAACCTTGTTCTTGACGATAGTATAGAAGCACAACCTTTAGAAAAAAGAAAATCTAATAATAAAAGTTAAAAAACTTTTGATAAAAAATAAAAAAGGAGATAGCTAATATGAAGTCTATGGTAATAGGTGGTATTATTCTTATCATTGCATTGATGACTGGTACATACTTCATGGCAGGTGATTCATTTGCTTTAGGTGAAGATTATATCAATGACCTTACAATGCTTGGTGGTATTGCAATTATTGGTATTACAGTATTTGTTGCATTAAAGTACTTTAATCAAATTAAAAATGATACTGCTACTGGTGAGTTAAAAGATGGAAACTGGGATGGAATTGGTGAGTACGGAAACAACATTCCAACTGGTTGGGCACTAATGTTTATAGGAACTATTGTTTGGATGTTGTGGTATTTTTATGTTGGTTACCCAACAAATCAATTCTCTCAAGTAGGGCAATACAACGAAGAAACAAATGAATATCAAGCGAAATTTGAATCTAAATGGAGTGATATCTCTAAACAAGATTTAGTTGGAATGGGACAATCTGTATTCTTAGTACAATGTGCTCCATGTCATGGTATTGATGGTGAAGGTATTGATGGTAAAGCACAAAACTTAACAAAAAGAATCAGTAAAGAATCTGTTCTTCATGTTATAAACAATGGTGCAAACAACTTTAAAACTGACTTCCCAGGTGGTATGCCAGCAGGTATGGCTTCTGGTCAAGATGCTGAAGATATCGCAGAGTATGTAGCTGGTGGATTCAAAGGTGAACAACCAGCAGCGTTCGCAGCTTGTGCATCTTGTCACGGTGAAAACGGTGAAGGTATGGATTATGTTGCACCAAATATTAAAGATTATAGTGATAAAGTTGTAGCTACAATACTTAAAAATGGTAAAAAATCTATCATTGGTCAAATGCCAAGTTTTGATGGAAGATTATCTGAAACACAAGTAAAAGCTGTTGCTAATTACTTAAGAAGTATAGGAGAATAACATGGCTGGAAATACACAAATGAATGATTCAGAAAGAGGTATATTTAGTTTAGTACATGGTATTACAGGTATGTTAATAGCTGTTGTATTATTACTTTCTATCCTTGGTACTTTATCATATTTTGCAATTATTACACAACAAAAAAATGCTGAAAACTTTTATGAAGTAAATCAAGACTTACATGCTTTAAAGATGAATAGTCCTGAAAATCATAAATATTGGATAAATAAATAAAGGAGTAGATGATGTATTATGTAATTTGGGGACTACTTGCAGTTACTGCAGTAGTTACAATAACTTTATCATTTTTAGATTCTACAAGAGTATTTGTTGGCTAATTATTGATTAGAGTAACAAAAAAGGGGAGATGTTGATTCATCTCCCCTTTTTTTATGTTTAAATAACATATAAAAATTATAAAAATATTTTAAACTTTTCTTAATAAAAACTCTCTTGACAATATAATTAAATAATTGTACTATGCTTTTGAAAAGGAAAAGTTATGATAAATATAAATAAAATTTATTATTTTTATATTGATGGGTTTAAAAATATGAAAATTGGAATCACTTTGTGGAAAATAATTTTCATAAAATTACTAGTAATTTTTATATTTTTGAACTATTTTATACATGATAAATCAATAAATACTGAATACAACTCATTTAAAAGTAAATCTGAATTTGTTTACCATAATTTAATCAAAAAGGAAAATTAATATGGAAGAACATTTAATTGATTGGAGTAGAGCTCAATTTGCATTAACTGCAATGTATCATTGGGTTTTTGTGCCACTTACTTTAGGACTTGGATTTATTGTAGCAATCATGGAAAGTATATATGTAAAAACTAATAGTGAATTTTGGAAAAATACAACTAAATTTTGGTTAACACTTTTTGCAATAAATTTTGCAATTGGTGTAGCTACTGGAATTATTATGGAGTTTGAGTTTGGAACAAATTGGGCAAATTACTCTTGGTTTGTAGGAGATATATTTGGAGCTCCACTTGCTGTTGAAGGAATACTCGCCTTTTTTATGGAGAGCACATTTTTTGCTGTTATGTTTTTTGGTTGGGATAAAGTAGGAAAAAAATTTCATTTGCTATCTACTTGGTTAGTGGCAATAGGTTCAAATTTATCTGCTCTTTGGATACTTGTCGCAAATGGTTGGATGCAATATCCTGTAGGAATGAAATTTAATCCAGATAGTGTTAGAAATGAGATGATGAACTTTTGGGATGTGTTGTTGTCTCCTGTTGCTATAAGTAAATTTTTACATACAATTGGCAGTGGTTTTGTTATGGCATCACTTTTTGTAGTAGGAATAAGTGCTTGGTATTTATTAAAAAATAGAGAAATTGAATTTGCAAAAAAATCAATGATAGTAGGTGCTACTTTTGGTTTAGTAACAAGCTTATTTCTAATTCTCAGTGGAGATGAATCTGCACATCAAGTTGCTTTAAAACAACCTGTGAAATTAGCAGCTATGGAAGGGTTATATGAAGGTAAAAAAAGTTCGGGAATAGTTGTTTTAGGAATCTTGAATAGTGAAAAAACATTAAACAATGATGAAAAAACATTTGATTTTGATGTTGAGATTCCCTATGTATTATCTTTACTAGGTTATCATGATATTACAGCATATGTTCCTGGATTAAAGGATTTAGTATATGGAAATGTATCACAAGGAATAATGAGTACTCAAGCAAAAATGCAACAAGGTAAATTGGCATTACAAGCTTTAGAAGATTATAAAAATGCAACAAAAATAAATGATATTCAAAAAGCACAAGAGGCAAGAAAAATTTTAGAAGAAAATATGAAATATTTTGGATATGGCTATTTAAAATCACCAGAAGAGATAGTACCTCCTGTAGCTATCACTTTTTATGCCTTTCATGTAATGGTATTGTTAGGTGGATGGTTTACTTTCTTATTTGCGTTAGTTTTATATTTAACAATGAAAAAAGATATTGAAAAATATAGGCTAGTTTTAATAAGTGCTGTGTGGTCGATCCCTTTAGGCTACATTGCGGGTGAAGCTGGTTGGGTAGTAGCAGAAGTAGGAAGACAACCTTGGGCGATACAAGATCTTATGCCTGTAGGAATAGCAGCTACAAAAATTGCAACAACAAATGTAATAATTAGTTTTACACTATTTGCAGTTTTATTTACAGTTTTATTAATTGCAGAAATAAAAATAATGACCAAACAAATATCACTTGGTCCAAATAAAGGACACTAAGATGGGATTTGAAGATTTAACGCTATTTACATTACAACAATATTGGTGGATAATTATATCACTATTGGGTGGGTTATTTGTATTTATAATGTTTGTGCAAGGTGGACAAACTTTAATTGACACATTAAGTTCTACTGAAACAGAAAAAACAATGCTTATAAATAGTATTGGAAGAAAATGGGAACTTGGTTTTACAACACTAGTATTATTTGGAGGAGCATTATTTGCAGCATTTCCATTATTTTATGCTACAAGTTTCGGAGGAGCGTATTGGGTATGGATAGCAATATTATTTTGTTTTATTATTCAAGCAGTAAGTTATGAGTTTCGTTTAAAACCAAATAATCTTTTGGGTAAAAGTACTTATGAATTTTTTTTAAAAATAAATGGAAATTTAGGAACATTTTTATTGGGTGTTGCTATTAGTACTTTTTTTAGTGGTAACGAATTTATATTAGATAGTAATAATTTTGTAAATTGGCAAAATGATTTACGAGGATTAGAATCACTACTTAATCCTTATAATTATTTGTTAGGATTTTCTTTGGTCTTTTTAGCAAAAATAAGTGGTGCATTGTATTTTATGAATAATATAAATAATGATTCAATTAAGAGAAGAGCAATTAATTCAATCAAATATAATATGATTCGATTTTTAGTATTTTTCTTAGGTTTTATTGTTTGGATAGGATTAAAAGTAGGATATGCAGTTGATTCAGAAGGTGTAGTATTTTTACAGGAATATAAATATTTATTAAACTTCATTGAGATGCCAATCATCTTAGTTATGTTTATTCTAGGAGTTTTGATGGTAATAGGGGCTGTATTTACGGCCGTTGTATTTAAAAAAACATGTTGTATAAAAACTGGTGGAATTGGAATAGTACTAACAGTAATGTCGTTATTACTAAATGTTGGATTTAATGGAACATCATATTATCCTTCAACAACTGATTTACAAAGTAGTTTAACAATTATGAATAGTAGTGGTAGTCATTATACTTTGATGGTGATGAGTTATGCTTCGTTAATGATACCATTTGTGTTAGCTTACATCTCCTATGCATGGTATAGTATGGATAAGGTAAAAATAACAAAAGAGGAAATCGAAGATAAAAATGCACACAATTATTAGGAGAATACAATGGAGTATATAAATGAAATTGGTTGGTTAACTTTATGGCCTGTAGTAATTTTTATAAGTTATAAACTTATAATCAAAAATATTTTAAAATTCGAAAAAAAGGAAAATACAAATGGCTGAACAGATACAAGCATGTAGTAATGATATTTGTCTTAAAAAAGACGAATGTGAGAGATATAGACTTTTTAAAAGTGGGCAAACTTACCATAAAAGATTTAATGGAAAACCACATAAAGGGTGTGGTCAGTTTATTAAAATATCAAATCAAAATAATTAAAAAATTATACTAATTTAAGTACAATACAGATAAACACAAAAATTATTTACAACAAAGGAAAATATGTGAAAAGTAAACTACTCTTTTTGGTATTGGTATGTATATCTGCATTAAATGCAAGTCAAAATCCGTATATCATTATGCATGATGGATTGATTGATCAACGAGCACAAGATAAGATTTTTCAAATTGGACAAGAATCAAAAGAAAAATTAGGTGTGAATCTTTATGTAGATATTAAAGAAAACAATGGGATCGATCCTAAAGAAAAAAGAGATGTGCGAATTTCACTTATGAAAGAGAAAGAGAAAGCTTTAGTTTCACAACTTCAAAAACCTTATGTTGTATTGACTATCTCAATTGATCAGTTGTATACAAATATTTTGTATTCAGATGATATGAAAAATATTATTGACAAAGATGATATTTTAGATGGTTATGTTATCCCATTATTAGCATCTAAAGATAAAAATAGTTTATTTGCAAAAACAAGTGCTGCTACATTAAATGGTTTTGCACAAATTGCAGATAGTATTGCAAATAGTAAAAATATTAAACTAGAATCAAGTATAGGAAGTGAAGGAAAAACAGCAGGTACAATTTGGAAAGTGTTTATGTATTTCCTTGTTATTACTGGTTTAGGACTTTATGTCGTGATTATATTAAAAGAGAGAAAATACAAAAAAGGTCTAAAAAGTGGAAAATAAAACAGAAAAAAAACCGATGCCAAAATGGCTTATATATACACTTTTTATTTTAAAATTTGTATTAGGGTTAGTACTTATTTGGTGGACAGTTTATATGACACTAGGATCGGATGTTGGAAAAGATGATGACAACGCATTTTTAAGTAACTACCATGCGATAGATAAAAACTTTAATAAAATTGCAGAGGGCAATCTTGAATTTAGTTCAAAATACAATGTAAAATTTGTTTTTAATGATGAAGAGATTATTGGATTAACATTGGATGATGTGTATCTTTCTCAAAGAGTTATCAAAGAAAGAACACTGAGAAAAAATATGTTAAATGTAGGTTCAAACAAAGTTAGTGTTTATATTCAAGATAAAAATGGAAATGATGTTAAGAAAAGCAACATAGATATTTTAGTGACTAAAAATACAACTCATGATCAAGATGTCTCACTACAGTTCACTAATGGTGTTGAAAAATCATTTGAGGTACAAAGTTTAGGATACTGGAATATTACAGGAACGGTAGAAGTAGATGGGTCTAAAGGTTATTTCTATTTAAAAACGAATGCAAGCAAAAACAAATCTTCTAAATAATTCTCTTATAGTATTGCCCACATCTCGGGCAATACGAGAGCATTTGTCACAGTTAAAAAATCAAAATCAACTTATAATAAAATATATCTCAATTGGGGACTTTTTCTCACGCTCAATTATCGATACAAAAAATAGAAAGTTTTTGGATAAAAATCTCAAAATCATATTTTTAAAAGAGGCTATTGCTAATATTGATATAGAAAAATTAGGTTTTAGTAGAGATTTTACAACATTTTTAAAACAAAGTGAATATATTTTTCGTTTTTTTCAAGAGTTAGCAAATGAGTATGTTGCTTTTGAAAAACTTGTGGAGTTTGATACCTACGCTTTATATTCAGATCATCTTGATATTTTAAAAGAGATATACAAAAACTATACAGATATTTTAACAAAACACAACTATTGCGATACGATGTTATTACCAGATTCCTATGGTATAAACCTAGATTATATAGAACAGTTTGATGATATGACCCTATATTTAGAAGGGTATCTTTCAAAGTTCGAATTTAAAATACTTCAAGATGTTGCAAAAATTAT
>JBATTX010000268.1:0-1534 GCA_049670825.1 Arcobacteraceae bacterium
AAAAATGAGAAAATACAAAGATACTTTGAAATTTTCAGTAAATTTTATATTGGGCATGTAACTAGCGAAACGTTTGTACAATTGTTACAATACATGAATATTGAAAATATTTCAGAAGATATTCCACTTAATAATATTCAAGATGATATGATAGTCGTTACAATAGAAAAAACAAAAGAGAGTTATACTTTAATATATTATGTCAAAATAGTTGGGGATAAACTTAAAAAACTTGAATTAAATGGAACAACATTAACGGTTTCTAATAAAGATCCAAAAGGTTTTACTGCTGCTGAAACGAAATATATTCGGTATATATTCAAAAAATCTTACAAGTTTTCTTTTGAAAATATTAAATCTATAAAAAAAGTGATAGATATTCCTATTACTAATTAAAATTTTGTTATAATATAATTATTCTAGATGGTTCGGGATTTTCCTATTTTTTTGGGTCCGATACTGTTTTTATACGGTTGATTGTAACTGCAATGGTGTGTAGCACTTTTTATCTTTTGGTTAAAGATAAAAATGGAGCTCCTGAAATTGTATTCTCAACGGTAGCACTTTGGCTTTTAGGGCCGCCTCTAGGTTAACGGCTATTTGGAATAATTAATAATGAATAAATTTTAAGGACTATTTTAGATGAATATATTAATACTTGGAAGTGGTGGTAGAGAATACTCTATTGGACTTGCTCTATCAAAAGAAGAAACTCAACATAACTTATACTTTATGCCAGGAAATGGTGCTACAACTCAATTGGGTACAAATATTAATATTAGTGATTATAAAGAACTTAGCCTTTGGGCACAACAAAATAATATAGAATTAACAATTGTAGGTCCAGAACAACCTTTAGTTGATGGTGTCGTAGATATATTTAAAGAAAATGGATTAACAATTTTTGGTCCGTCTGCTGCTGCTGCTCAGTTAGAAGGTAGTAAAGTTTATATGAAAAATATCTTAAAAAAATACAATATTCCAACAGCTGCATTTATTGAAACAGAAAATAAAGAGGAAGCATTTAACTTTATTGATAGCATGACGAAAACACCAATTGTAGTAAAAGCAGATGGCTTATGTGCTGGAAAAGGTGTAATTATTGCTATGAGTAAAGATGAAGCAAAAGAAGCAGTAGCTGGTATGTTAAGTGGTGAAAGTTTCGGAAATGCTGGGAATGCCGTTGTTGTAGAAGAATATCTTGATGGATATGAGCTCTCAATTTTTGCAATTTGTGATGGTGAAAACTATGTTGTTCTTCCTGCAGCTCAAGATCATAAAAGAATAGGTGATGGTGATACTGGACCAAATACAGGAGGAATGGGTGCTTATGCTCCAACACCTCTTGTAAATGATGATATTTATGCAAAAGTTGAAGAAAATGTTATCAAACCAACTTTAGAGGGTATGAAAAAAGAGGGAGCACCTTTTGAAGGTGTTCTCTTTATTGGAGTAATGGTTGTTGATGGTGAACCAATTATCTTAGAGTATAATGTTCGATTTGGTGATCCAGAGTGTGAAATTTTGATGCCAT
>JBATTX010000269.1:0-2822 GCA_049670825.1 Arcobacteraceae bacterium
TTGTTGCAGATGAAAAAAGAAAAGAGTTTATTTTAAATACTTTCAATGCAGATGCTTTAGAGATGGAAGGTGCTAGTGTTGCTGTTGTTTGTGACGCTTTAAAAGTTCCATGTTTAATTTTAAGAGCAATCAGTGATACTGCTGATATGGATGCCGGATTTAGTTTTGAAGAGTTCTTAGAAACAAGTGCTAAAAACTCAGCAAACTTTTTAATGAAAGTAATTGATAAAATAAAATAATTTTTACATTTACCTTAGTATTTTTAGAAAACAGTTTTTATAATATTCAGGTATTGTTTTCAGTAAAAATACCTAGGAGGTAATGTGTTAAAAGGAATTATAACTCTTTTATGTTTTCAGTTTTTAGGAGAATGTATTGTAAAACTATTCTCTTTGTTAGTTCCAGGACCAGTTATAGGGATGGTTCTGTTACTTCTTTTTCTTATAGTACGCAAAAGTAGTTTTATCAGCTTGGATAATGCTGTAGCTTTACATTTAAGATACTTACCTCTTTTATTTATACCTGCTGCAATGGGAATTATTACCCAAGCAGATATTATAGCTAAAGAGCTTTGGGCTATTTTAGCATCTCTTGTAATTGGAACAATTATTGCTCTGATGTTTAGTGCAAAGTTAATGGATTATCTTACAATAAAACAGGAGAAAAAAGATGAACAC
Organism: Arcobacteraceae bacterium; assembly: GCA_049670825.1. Lineage (GTDB taxonomy): Bacteria > Campylobacterota > Campylobacteria > Campylobacterales > Arcobacteraceae > JAIOSF01. The sequence goes on from JBATTX010000269.1 coordinate 678, forward strand.
TAATGCCTTAATGGAATATGTGTCATCTACTCCGTTGACATGGCTTCTTTTAACTCTTGCTTCTTTTAAATTAGGAATTATTGTTTATGAAAAATTTAATAAACATACCTTACTACAGCCTATTATAATTTCATATTTACTTATTATAAGTGCTATCCTTTTAACTGGTACTTCTTATGAAGAGTATTTTAAAAGTGTTGAGATTATACATTTCTTTTTAGGACCAGCAACGGTTGCTTTAGCTCTTCCTTTATATAAAAATTTAAGACATATAAAATCTTTATTTGTACCGATTATAATTACTTTAGTAGTTGCAGGTATTATTTCAATTTTGATTGCTGTTGGACTATTATGGATTTTGGGAGCAGAGTTACCCACAATATTATCTATGACTACGAAGTCCATTACTGCACCAATAGCAATTATAACATCAGAACAAATAGGAGCTATTCCATCTCTTGCAGTTGGATTTGTGATTATCTCTGGAATCATTGGTGCTTTATTAGGAACGAGTTTATTTAAAATTTTAAAGATTAAACATGACACATCAAAAGGTTTTGCACTTGGATTGATTTCTCATGGAATTGGAACCGCACGAGCTGTAGAAATTAGTGAAAAAGCAGCAGCTTTTTCTGCTTTAGCAATGGGACTAGGGGGAATACTCACAGCAGTATTTTTACCGTTGATTATTCAGTACATATTTTAGAAAAAGTATACTTTAGATAAGAATTCTAAAGTATACGTAGTTCTTATTTGATATATGCTTTGATTATTTTTACTTCTTGAAGTGGACGATTCCCTTGATATCTACCATTAGTAGGTACATTTTCAAGTTTTCTTACCGCGTTAAAACTATCATCACCTTTTACATATCCAAAAATTGTATGTCTACCATTTAGCCATGGTGTTGGTACTGTTGTAATAAAGAACTGGCTTCCATTTGTATTTGGACCTGCATTTGCCATAGCTAGTACACCTTTTTTACTAAACATAGCTTTAGCGTTGAATTCATCCTTAAATTTTCCACCCCAGATAGATTCTCCTCCACGACCTGTTCCCGTTGGGTCTCCACCTTGGATCATGAAATCTTTGATAATTCTATGAAACACAAGACCATTGTAGTATCCATTTTTTATGTGAGTAGTAAAGTTCTCTACTGTTTTAGGTGCTAAATCAGGACGAAGTTCTATCTCGATATTTCCTTTAGTTGTTTCAAGTACCGCAATAGGATTTGCAGCATACACAGCAACCATACTTAACATAATAAGTAAAAGTTTTTTCATTTGTATCCTTTGTATTTTTTCAAAGAGATAATAACAAAAGATTACTTAACCAAAGTATCAAAGAGTGCTATAGATATCAACTTGTAAAGAAATATCTACTATAATACTTTTAATTTTCATAAAGGTATATACTATTTTAAAACATATATTTACAAACAGTGCAGGTATTTTAGTATCACGAATTTTAGGTTTTTTACGAGACCTTTTAACAGCATCAATTTTGGGTGCAAATATCTATAGTGATATCTTTTTTGTTGCATTTAAACTTCCTAATCTTTTCAGACGAATATTTGCAGAGGGTGCTTTTACACAAGTATTTATACCTGCGTATGCAAAGAACAATCACAAAGTAAGTTTCAGCAGTGTGATATTTTTACAGTTTTTAGCATTTATATTAATATTAAGTATTGTAGTCACTGTGTTTTCATCTTTTTTTACCCAAATCATTGCCATTGGGTTTAGCGATGATATTATAGTTTTAGCTTCACCATTAGTAGCTATTTGTTTTTACTATTTACCATTAATATTTATTGTGACTTTTTTGGCTGCTCTTTTACAGTATAAACACCATTTTACTACAACAGCATTTTCTACGGCACTTTTAAATATTTCATTAATTGGCTCACTTCTTTTATCGCGAAATTTGGAGTCTAGTGAAATTGTATATTATATGAGTTGGGGTGTTTTAGTTGGAGGGTTTTTACAAGTTTTGGTACATCTATATGCTATTAAAAAACTCAATATTAAATTTATAACTACAAATATTAATAAGAAAAAAAGAGATATCAAACAAACTAAGTTTTATAAGCAGTTTTATCCAGCTGTTTTTGGTAGTAGTGCTTCACATATAGCTGCATTTTTA
>JBATTX010000270.1:0-4671 GCA_049670825.1 Arcobacteraceae bacterium
GTATCAAAATCATAAAATACTACCATATCATCATTTGGGTAAAGTACTATTAGTTTTGATTTTTCATGGTCTACTTTGATAACCATTCCTAGCTGTCCATTAAAAACTCTTTTTTCTACAAAATCAGGACTACCAGCTTTATAGAGTTTCATCGTTTGTGATTTCATGTTTTCATTTTTAATGTGGATAACTTTATCAGCGAGTTTATACTCATAAACTTTTTTTTGCACCCCTTGAGAGTTTGTTTTGTTTATTAGTTTTTGCAGATTAATATTTAAGTTTTCAACCCCTAAAGGGCCATTTTTAATAGGAGTAATTACTTGAAATTGTGTAAGAAAAGATGATATCTCTTTTTCTTTTATAAATTTATACATAGGCTCTATATATTGTGAAGCTATATTTAATATATGGTTTAATATTGTGTAGTTATTATCATTTCGTAAACTATTTATCTCATAGTCACTCAATATTGCTTTTTGAGCATAGTAGTTTGGAATAGATGCTTCTATAAATTTAAAATCCTCATATTCCTCTTTGTATTTTGGAACTTTACCTTTTCGTATCTCATTTGCAAGAGTCGCTATAGCTTGGAGTTCATTTTGCCTATAGATTTTTGTGAGTTTACAAATAGGTGCAAGGTTGTATCTAATAGCATCTCGTAAGATGTCACCAGCTCCAATAGCAGGTAACTGACCATCATCTCCTACTATAATAAGAGTAGAATCTGGATCAATTTTTGAAAGTACTTTATAAAATGTCACACTATTTACCATACTTGCTTCATCGATTAAAATTACTTTATAATCAAAATAATCTTTATCGCTATTATCTATTTTCACAAGTGAAGATTGTATGGTACTACTTTTATATCCAGTTGTATCACTAATACGCTGTGAGGCGATTCCACTTAGTGCCATACAATGTATATCATCATAAGGAACTATCTCTTCTAGTAGCTCTAAAATAGCACGACTTGATGTAGATTTACCAGTACCTGCATACCCTATAAGTAAAATGGTGTTTTCACCATTATTGATAAGCTCAACTGCTTTTTGCTGTTCGCTACTGAGTATAAACCCAAGAGTCTCCTCTTTTTTCTTGATATATTTATCAAAGTCTTTAATAATTTGCTTATTATGATTATGAATTTTTCTATTTTCAAAAAATTCTAATATTTTTGTCTCACAAGTAAAGTAGATACTTGGAGCATATTTATTTGTTGTTGTTTCATGTATTTCATCTTTTGCCAAAAGTGCAATAAGAGCTTCTTCATAAAGTACTTCTTGATCTTTGAAGTTTAAAGCATCGTCAAGTAGTGTAAAGAGTTGGTCTTTTGAAATAGAGCTATTTCCATTTGATTCACAAAACTCTTTTAAAGTGTAGTTCATACAAGCGGAAATTCGAAAGTTACTTAACTTATCAATACCAAGTTTTGTACCGATTGCATCTGCTCTTTTAAACCCAATACCTTGAATTGATGTTAGTAAATAAGGATTTTCTTTTATCTTTTCGATAAGATTTTCAACTTCACCAAAAGACTGATAGATTTTATTGATAAGATTACTTGTCACTCCAAATTGAGCTAGAAAACTTCCTAGTTCTCTAAGGTGTTTGAACTTATTCCATGAAGTTACAATTTGTGTGAGTTTCTTCTCTTTTATACCCTTAAACTCCAAAAGTTTTGCTGGAGTATTATCCAAGATTTCACACAGTTCATCTTCACTATATTTTTTAGTAAGTTCATGTGCGAGTTTTTGAGTGATCCCTTTTACTATTTTTGTTAAAAAGAAAAATATCTCAGCTTCTTTAAGCTCTAAAGAGGTAAATACAAACTGCACTCCATATTTTTTGTGCGTATTCCAAACACCAGAGATGAGAATCTCTTCACCTACAAGTTTATGTAAATCAGTATCAAAATATTGACCACAAATTTTTTGATCATTTTCTAATACTGCTATATAATAGTGATTTTCTTCGTTGTAAAATAATACTTTTTTTAGTTTTCCTGAGAGTTTAAAGGATTCATTCGTATCGATCATTAAATTTTATATCTACTTTCTGTAGGAACTATAAATTTAAAGTTATTCATTTAAGTCCTTTTTATTTTTACGTGTAATTATAGCATAAATAGATTTTAAACTAAAATAGTACTACTTATAATAATTTTATTAATTTTTTTATATAATTTATAAATCTTATAATAGGAGAAAAAATGAAAATATTTGTTATGATGGCTTTTGCTATGAGTTTACTGTTTGGCGCTGTAGATATTAACAATGCTAGTAAAAATGAATTGATGGGCTTAAAAGGTATTGGTGAAAAAAAAGCTGATGAGATTCTTTCTGTTAGAAAAAAAGGAAAATGTTTTAAAAATGTTGATGACTTGACTAGTGTAAAAGGGATAGGTTCAAAATTTATTGAAAAAAATAAAAAGAATTTATCTGTAGGCAAGTGTAAAAATAAATAAGTAGTGTTATGTGTCGATTCAACCTCTTTTGAGGTGGAATCGATTAATATCCATCATTAAATTTTTGATTTTTGTGCTTGTCTTTTTTATAGCGATTGTTATTTTTGAGTTTTGCTAAAAGATTAGCTTGTTTGAGTATGGAAGCTTTTTCCTCCTCGAAGTTACTTGGTTTTGTTTCAAATTCATCTTCATCATCTTTTGAATCATTATCAATACATTGCATTATATGAAGTGATAGATTTCTTACAGCTACTGGATATTCACTATAAAGATCACATGATTTTGTTTTTTTTAATTCACCAAATGCTTTAATAGTTGCTTTTTTAAATAGCTCTTTATCAAAGTTATCATACTTTAATAAAGAGATTGCTTTTGTTACAAATTTTTCTAATACTCTTATATATCTTAATCGTATTGTTTTTTCATTTACTTCTTTTTGCATTTAGATATTAAGATCTGTAGTCTGCATTGATTTTAACATATTCATACCCTAGGTCACATCCCCAAGCTGTAAATGATTCTGTACCAACGCCAAGGTCACAAACTATTTTAAAGCTATCATTTTGTAATACTTTTCCTGCTTGTGCTTCAACTTCTGGAGTAAAACAAAACTCTCCTTTGTTATATACAATTACATCGTTGTATGAGATAACTAATTTTGTTTCATCTGAAGTAACTCGACTAGCTCCAATTGTAGATGCGATTCGTCCAAAGTTTGGATCTTCACCAAAAAGTGCAGTTTTTACTAAAAGAGAATTTGAAAGTGCTTTTGCTGCTATTTGTGCATCTTCTTTGCTAGCTGCATTTATTACTTCAAATGCAGTCGCTTTTTTAGCACCTTCACCATCGGCAACCATTAACATAGCCATATCGTGCATAACTAATCGTAAAGCTTCTGCAAATGCTGTTTTATCATAAGCGTTTGATTTCTTATTTGTAATTAAAAGAACTGTATCATTTGTTGATGTATCACCATCTACTGAGATTGCATTAAAAGTTGTTTCAGAGTTTATCTCTAAAAGCTCTTTCATATCCTCTTTTGGAATAGCTGCATCTGTACATATATAACATAACATTGTTGCTAAGTTTGGATTGATCATCCCTGCACCTTTTGATACTGCACCAATTTTAAAACTAGAACCATCTTCTAGTTTTACTTCATAAAAACATTTTTTTGGGTAAGCATCGGTCGTCATAATGGCATGTGCTAGGTTATCACCATTTTTAGCAGTCAAATCAAATGAGTTGGCACCTTTAATAAGTTTTTCCATTGGCAATTGGTTTCCAATTACACCCGTAGAAGACATTATAGGATTTGTTACTTCATAATTAAGTGAACTAAAAAGTGTATTGATATTATCAATACCTTGCTGACCTGTTAATGCATTCGCATTTTTTGAGTTAATCAATACAAAGTTTGTTTGAAAACCTTTTTCATACATTTTGTAATGTTTTAGTGGAGCTGCTTGAAATTTATTTAAAGTAAATACAGCTTCAACATCACATAATGTATCTGTATATATAAAGCCCATATCCAAAGCACCATTTGGTTTTAAACCAGCGCTGATACCATCACAGTAAAAACCATCAATATCACTTATTGTTCCATTTATTGGGAAAATACTAAACATAAATTTTATCCTTTTTATTCATTGATTCTATATAGTCAGGTCGTATTGTATGGTTTACAAGTTGTTTTGCTTTTGCTATTCCCTCTTGATTACCAACAACTAAAAGCTTACACCCTTTAGTAACTTTTGTTGAACTTTTTGGAGTTTGTAAAAAGTTTCCGTTCGCTTCTGTAATACCTATAATACTAACTTTTAATTTATCTCGTAAATGAGCGTCTTTTATCTCTTGGTCTATAAACCAACTGTTGTCGTTGATATAAATCTCTTCCATATCAATAGGTGTGTCTTTTTTATACAAGAACTCTTCCAAAACATTTTCCATATCAGGTCTAATAGCCATTGCACTTACTCTTTTAGCCATAAGTTCAGGCGGAGCAACAACTTTATTTGCTCCAAGTTTTTTAAGTCTTTCTATATCTTTTTGTGACTCAGCATTGCAAATGATGAGATAAGGAGATTTTCTTCCCAACTCTTTTTCATATAATCTAACTGATGCAATAATAGTAATACTATCTGCAATATTTTTAGAAAGTGAAATAACACCTTTAGCACTCGATAGATGAGATTTTAAAA
>JBATTX010000271.1:0-9727 GCA_049670825.1 Arcobacteraceae bacterium
AAAAAAGACACACCTATAAAAATCAACTGTGACAAAAATTTGAAATTTGAAAATTTTGTATTTATTATCGATATATTAAAACAACACAACTACACAAATTTGGCAATAGTGACAAAATATGAATAGATATACAAAATCATTCGCTCTTACATCAATTTTCTATATACTTGTTTTTGTAAGTATTGTTTATGCTTTTGATACAAATACACAACTCCCTTCATCACAAACTAAAAGTGAACAAATAGTCAAATTTACAATCATTCAAGAACAAAAAATAATACAACAAACGATACAAAAAATTGTAAAAAAAGAGATTATTGAAAAACCTATTGAAAAAATTGTTCAAAAAGAAGTAATAACAAAAAAAATAAAACCTATTGAAAAAAAGATAGTTAAAAAAATCATCAAAAAAACTCCTAAAATAGAGAATAAAATAGTTTCAAAAAAACAACCAATACAAAAGAAAAAAGAGCATACACAGCAACAAACAGCAGTCAATCAAATCAAAAAAAATAAATCCAATTTAACAAAAGAAAAAAATAACTTAGATGAGATAAATAAACAAAAAATTAACCAAAAAATCTACTACACAAAAATTAAAGAGCTTATAAATAAAAATAAGTATTATCCTAAGGTAGCAGTAAAAAGAGGAATAGAAGGAATTGTTGAAATAAATTTTACCATATCAAAAACAGGTGAACTTCTCTCATTTAAAGTGATTAATGGAAAAAAAGTATTTAAAAAATCAATTTGTGATGCATTAGAAAGTAGTTTTCCATTTCCTCCACCAAAAGGCTTACTCACTTCAAATACAAACCTCTCTTTGAAGATTGATTATAGACTCTATTAATCGTATATTACATGTTACTATAAAAAGAATATAAAACTTAAAATGGCATTTATTCCTAAATCTTCTGGTTCACCATCTAATACTTTTATAGAGTGTGCTAGATAAAGAATCATCTTTGAAGTGATAATCTCAAAACTATGATTTGATGGATCAAGAAGGGACTCTTTCTTTGATTTTATATTTTCCAATTGACCCAAAGAGATATTGTCTAATGATGATTTTTCAAGTCTTTTTGATAACTCTATTTGCCAATTATTTTGCCATGTTAAAAAGAGATATTGATTGTTTTTATTTTTATCATTTTTTATTTTCCACTGTATCACTTGAAGGTTTTTATATGCTTTTTGTAAATCCTCAACCTCGTAACTTAACGCTGTTAATTTATGTTTTAAATCCATTTTATAAGCACTATAAAACATCTTATAGAGTCCAATTATGAGATAATCATTTCTATCTTTTAAAACCATATCTTTGTTAAAAGCATAGTTTAAATAATCAGTATATTTGGGGTAGTTACTTGAGTTTTGTATACGAAGATTTATAGTGTTCGTATTGTTGTAAATATCATCTTTTACTAGTCTATCTAACATTAAATTGTGACTTTGGGGATTTCTTTTATCTAATTTTGTTTTATATAAGGAGAGGAGTTTTATAATCTCTTTATAATCACCTCTAATTTGTTTCGCGCTTTCTGTTTGAACGGTATTACGAACTTTATCTTGAATATTACCACATGAAGTAAAACATAAAACTACAAATATTAATAGAATTATATTCTTCATGTAATCTCTCTAATTTTCTATAGGTTCTTCTTCTGTTTTCACTCGAAGCATTGTCATATATGGAAGTTTTCCTGGTAATTTAATAGGATTTGTATTTCCACTATGCACAGACTCTAACTCTTTTTCAGATTCTGTAATTATTTTGTTAAATCTTACATAATATTTACCATCATCTTTTTTGAAAATTGCACCATACTCATTTTCAACTTCATTTATTGTAACATCTAATGGAGCAAATATCTCAATCTCATCATTTGGATATACTTTATATTTACATAAAAAGTACTCTTCATTTTCAAGAACAAAACCAGTTACTTCATAACTTCCTGCACTTAAAGCATATTCATGATTTTGTGTATCATTTTTATCAAATGGTTTATGGATCAAATAAGCATCTGTAAACCCACGATTTTTTGTAGTATTTAACTCATCTTGATATTTTTTTGCTTCAAAATTGTCACTTTGACTATCTTTTAAAGCCATACTATAAGCATACGCAGTTACTGCTGCATAATAAGGAGATTTTGTTCTACCTTCAATTTTGATACTATCTACTGCACCACTTTTTACAATCTCATCAACATGGCTTGCAAGGTTCATATCTTTTGCATTAAAAATATATGTACCAATACCCTCTTCTTCTTCTAATCTAAATAAAGAACCATGTTCTTCATTTCCAGCATATAATGTATACTCAAATCTACAGTCATTTGCACAACTTCCTCTATTAGGTACTCTTCCCATTTGCACAGCACTTACTAAACATCTACCACTATATGCAAAACACATAGAACCATGTACAAATATTTCTATCTCTAAATCTGGTAAATGTTTTTTGATCTCTTGAACATCTTTTAAACTAATCTCACGAGCAGCAATAATTCGTCGCACACCCATATCATAATACACTTTTGCATCAAGATAGTTCATCACATTTGCTTGAGTTGATAGATGAATTGGAATACCAGGAGCTAACTCATTACACAAAGCTACAACACCTGGCGTTGCAACAATAAGTGCATCTGGTTCTAGTTTTGCAATATTTGTAATGTGTGTTTTGAGCAATTCAATTTGTGAATTAAAAGGAAAACCATTTATTGTTACATAAACTTTTTTTCCTAAAGAATGAGCGTAATCGATCCCCTCTTTAAATGTCTCAAGAGTAAACTCTTTACCACTTCTAATTCGTAAGCTAAAGTGGCTTACTCCACCATATACAGCATCTGCACCATATGCAAATGCTATTTTTAATTTTTCTAAATTACCTGCTGGTGACAGCAGTTCTATTTTCTTCATTTTAACTCCATGGGTTAAATTTTTTCGCATTTTGCCTTTATACTGCTTAAAAGCTATTGATGAATCAAGAGTAATAATTTTCTATTTAATTATAATAGGTAAAGTGATTTTGAACTCAGCACCTTTATATTTTTTTCCTTGATATTCATACTCTATATTTGCAGCATCAAGTTTACCACCCATTCCATCAACTATCATATTATAAGTCATATGCAATCCTATTCCTGTACCTTGAGACTTGTGTTTTGTAGTAAAGTAAGGCTCAAAAATTCGAGGAAGAACTGAAACAGGAATACCTCGTCCACTATCTACTAAGCTTATAATAATTTTTTCGTTTTCTTTGTGTGCCTTGATAAAAAATAATCTTTCATTTTCATCTATATCTTTTAGCACATCTTTTGCATTATTAAAAATATTAATAAAACATTGTACAAGTTCATTTGTGTATCCATCTAAATAGATGTTTTTATTTACATCTTTGATAACTTCAATATGATATGTTTTGATAGAGCTATTTACAAGTTGTAAAAAGATATCTATATGTTCATAGAGATTAAAATTTACTTTTTCACGATCACCTTTTATAAAGTTTCTAAAATCATCAATTGTTTTTGAAAGATATTGTGCATTTTCATCTATTAAGTTACAGCTTTTTTCAAACTGTTCATCAGTTAAAAGATTATATTGTTTTTGTACCAGCATACCTGTTGCACTTGTTGATATGATAGAAAGTGGCTGTCTCCATTGATGTGCAATATTCCCTATCATCTCACCCATTGAAGCTAATTTAGATTGCTCAAAAAGTAATTTATCTTTTTCCATTTGATCTGTGATATTTTGTAAAGTGATGACAATATCACCTTTTTTGTTTAACCGTGTTCCACTGATAATGAAAAAGTTTATTGTATGGTTAAAATCAATGCTTATATTATGAATACTTTCTTGAGAATCTACTAAATAATCATACCAACTTTTATCGTTAATTTTTTTATCTGCACAAAATAACTCTTTGTCAAATTCTAAAAAATAATCTTCCATTGATTTTTCATCATTTAAACATGCTTGTTTATTTTTATAATTAAAAAATTTAAAATATTGTTTATTAGCATTAATTATTTTACCGTTATTCATTACAACTATTATACTTGGATTCACATCTAGAATTTTTTTAATATACTCTTTTTCATCTAGTAACTCTTTTGTTCGTGAAGTTACTTTATCATCAAGTGTTCTATTTATTTTTTTGAGCTTTTTCATAAATAAGTATACGATAACAAGTAAAATAACAAATACAAAAAGTGTGATAAAAGTCAATAAATAAAATGTTTTATTTGCTTTTTCTAAATCATCATTTAACGGATATGTTGTAGATAAAATTGCTCTTATCTCTCCTACTTTTTCATGAAAGCCATTTTTATCTCCATAAATTTGAATTAAGCCTGTAGGAGCAATAGAAGGATCAGAGTGACATTTCATACATTTGTCTGTAGTGCGTTTTGTAGGAAGTACATAATATAGTGTAGTTTCATCTCCATTTTCTATTATTTTTGTATATTCTTTGATCTCATTATTATTAAATTGTTTTAAAAGTTTCGATTCTTCTTTGGTGGCTTTGTTTAAAGGATTACGTGCATTATCACTCGCAAATCTCAACACTACTGGTTTTTCCCCAAGTTCAGCTTTTAAATCGTTATAGAGATGATTTACACTTCGTACTGTAAATGTTGAGGATAATAAAACTGGATTAAAATATGTTTCATCTATAGCACCCTCTTTTTGAAGTCTGTATATCTCCTCTTTTTGAACCGTTCCTACATAATTTCTAAAAGCTTTATAGTTTAATAATAATTCATTAATTTTGCTTTTTGCATTATCTATTGCATTATCTTGGGTTTTTTTATAATAAATGGTTGTTAAAATAGTAAATAAAATAATTGATATTATAACTATATTATTGAACTTAAATTTATCCACTATATTTCCTTTTATAATTTACTTTAAGCTATATTATAATGACATCAAACTAAGTTTTATGTTAAGAGTTCTTTTAATGTAAATAATTTTTATACAGTCTATACCAATACTATATCGACTTATCTCATAATAACAATATTTTAGCTAAAATCATAAAAATTAAAAAAGGTTCATGATGAAAAAACTACTATTTGTACTTGTATGTGCACTATCTTTAAACGCGGTAAACTATGGCGAAGCTTTTAATGCTGTAGACAAAAAGAAAGCTGTAGATTCAGTAAATAAAAAAGAAGCGCTAAACGCATACAATAAAGGTGATAAAGTTACACTTGATGATGTTAAAAAAAGTGTTGATGTTGAAAAAGCAAAAGACTCAATAGATAAAGAGAAACTAAAAAATAGTCTTTTTAACTAATCATATATAAAGAGTAAAGAAGAAAATTTACTCTTTGTATCCTTCTTATTCAAACTTCTTTCAAATCACAAAACATATTGAGCAACTGTTAAACTAAATTTAAGTAAAATCGCACTTATGAATATAGATAACATAAGAGAAGACAGAGCAAAATGGCTCGAATGGAAAAATATTGTTCCAATGAGAGAAGCTCTAAAAAACATACAATCAATAAATACAGACAATCTAAACATATCATATGATGACTGGCTAACAGTTGGAACTAAATCAGATATAACAGACCAACAACTTGAAATGTTACATGAAAATGCAAAAGCACTTATTCCATGGAGAAAAGGGCCATTTTCATTATGTGGTTTAGATATAGATAGTGAATGGCAAAGTAACCTTAAATACAATTTGTTACATAAACATTTTGATATTAAAAATAAAATAGTAGCAGATGTTGGATGTAATAACGGGTACTACATGTTTAGAATGCTAAAAGAGCAACCAAAAAGGCTGGTTGGTTTTGATCCATCTGCAATCTTTAAAACACAGTTTGATTTTGTAAATCATTTTGTAAAAAGTAATATAAAGTATGAACTTTTAGGTGTAGAGCACCTAGAGTTTTACGAACATAAATTTGATATGATTTTTATGCTTGGTGTTTTATATCATAGAAGTGATCCTATTGCTTCTTTAAAATCTTTAAATAGAGCACTTAATAAAAATGGAGAGATCATTGTAGATAGTTTCATAATAGATGGAGAGGATGAAGTTGCTCTTTGTCCCGAATCAAGATATGCAATGATTCCAAATGTTTATTTTCTTCCAACTGTAAACTGTTTTAAAAACTGGCTTAAGCGAGCTGGATTTACAGATATTGAACTCATAGAGATCACAACAACAGATGATAAAGAACAACGTGTGACACCTTGGACTTTTGGTATGAGTTTAGATGACTTTAGAGATCCAAACGATCCGACTAAAACAATAGAAGGTTACCCTGCTCCCAAACGAGCTTATTTAAAAGCAAGAAAAAAATAACCAATGCAGTATGATTTAGTAGTAATTGGCTCAGGTGCAGCAGGACTAGCAGGTGCCATTAAAGCTGGACGAAATGGAAAAAAAGTTTTACTTTTAGAAAAACTTTCTCAAATAGCGACAAAACTCAAAGCTACTGGCGGTGGACGATGTAACTTAAGTAATACATTAGATAACACAACATTTATGCAATCATTTGGTAAAAATGGTCGATTTATGACAACAGCTTTAGAAAAAATGGATCACAATGATTTAATGGATTTTTTTAAAAGTCTTGATTTAGAAACACATATTCCAGATGGTTTTAGAATATTTCCAGTAACACACAGTTCAACAACGGTTATAAATGCTTTGCAAGATGAATTAAAAAGATTAAATGTAGAGGTACTTTGTGAGCAAAAAGTTGAAGATATAATTGTAGAAGATAATAAAATCACAGACATTGTTACACAAGATAATAGATATAAAACTCAAAATGTACTTCTAGCAACTGGAGGAATGGGTTATCCTAAAATGGGAGCAACAGGAGATGGTTTTAGTATTGTTCAAAAATTAGGACACACTGTTACAAAACTTTATCCAGCAATGATGCCGCTTTTTACAAAAGAAACTTGGCAATCAAATTGCAGAGCCGATACAATTTCCAAAGTTACTGTAAAAGTAAATTTACCAAAGATGAATAATAAACTTAAAAAACTTACAGCAAATGGTGATTTAATTTTTACTTCTACAGGTTTAAGAGGTCCAGTTATTTTAGATTTTGCAAGGGAAATTACTCCCTTTTTGGATATGTATGAGGAGGTACCTATTTTAGTAAATTTAACTCACGGCATGAATGAAGATGATATTATAAAAAAACTCAAAGATTTCAGTATAAAACATCCTAACAAAAATTTTCTTGAAATTTTAAACTATATTATTCCAAACTCCTTGGCGAATGAATTTTGTAAAATGTGTCATCTTGATGGTCAATTACACTACAAAAATATTCAAGGCGAGTCCAAAAATAAAATTATTAAATTATTAGCTTGGACACCCTTCACAATTTCAGGGCATGATGGATTTAGTAAAGCTATGATTACACGGGGTGGTATAAGTTTAAAAGAGATAGATTCACATACAATGCAAAGTAAGATTATTGAAGGGTTATATTTTGCGGGAGAGATAGTAGATATCGATGGACCATGTGGTGGATACAATCTTCAATGGTCATTTTCAAGTGGTTATTTAGCTGGAGAACTTTTGCCTAACTTATAATCATTATAAACAAAAAATATCTAACTTTAAACCTAAAAAATTATTAAAAAATTCTCATTAATTTACATAATAAATTTTTATAATTGTTAGTCATTTTTTGTGTCGTTTTTTCTCACTTTTTTCTTATAATTTTAAAGTTTTTTCGTTTAGTTATCTTTTTTAATAGACCTTTAAATGAAATTGTGAGAAACTCCCATATATACTTAATATTAAAATTGAAAACGGAGAAAAAATGAAAGCATCTGACTTATTTGTTAAAGCCTTAGAAAACGAAGGCGTAGAATATATTTTTGGTATACCTGGAGAAGAAAATCTTGATTTTCTAGAATCTTTAAGACAATCAAACATCAAACTTATTTTAACAAGACACGAACAAGGGGCAGGTTTTATGGCTGCTACTTATGGAAGATTAACAGGAAAAGTTGGAGTTTGTATTTCTACTCTTGGCCCTGGAGCTACTAACTTTGCAACAGCAGCAGCTTATGCTCAACTTGGTGCTATGCCAATGTTAATGATCACAGGTCAAAAACCAATTAAAAAATCTAAACAAGGAAGATTCCAAATTATTGACATCGTAGGTATGATGAAACCTATGACTAAATATGCAAAACAAGTTGTAAACGGAAATAACATCCCTTCAATGGTAAGAGAAGCATTTAAAGTTGCAACTACAGAAAGACCAGGTGCTGTACATATTGAACTTCCAGAAGATATTGCAGAAGAAGAAGTAGATTACAATATTTATCCTGTAAGAGATTTCAACTACCCTACTGCTTGTAAAAAATCAATTGCTAATGCAGTTAAAATGATTGAAGAAGCAAAAAGACCATTATTATTAATTGGTGCTGCTGCAAATAGAGGTGAAATTAGTGAAGCCTTAACTGCATTTGTTAACAAAAATGGTATGCCATTTTTTGCTACTCAAATGGGTAAAGGTGTTGTTGATGAAAACCATGAATTATGTTTATCAACTGCTGCATTATCTAAAGATGATTTCTTACATTGTGCAATCGAAAGAGCGGATCTAATTATCAATGTTGGTCATGATGTTATTGAAAAACCACCATTTTTCATGGAAAATACTCCAGATGCTACTAAAGTAATTCACTTAAACTTCTTCCCTTCTGAAGTTGATGATACATACTTCCCACAACTAGATGTTGTAGGTGATATAGCAACAAGTGTAGAAGCGTTAACAGATGCACTTACTCCTCAAGCTCACTGGGATTTCGAATACTACGCTAGATTAGCAGTAGAAATTAGAACTAGATTATCTAAATATTTTGGTGATACAAGATTCCCAATCTTACCACAAAAAGCAGTAAGAACAATAAGAGAGATTTTAGCTCCTGAAGATATTGTAACTCTTGATAATGGTGTATACAAAATTTGGTTTGCAAGAAACTATAGATGTGCTCAACCAAATACATTATTACTTGATAATGCACTTGCTACTATGGGTGCTGGTCTTCCATCTGGTATGGCTGCAAAAATGGTTCATCCTGATAGAAAAGTTGTTGCTGTTTGTGGTGATGGTGGATTTATGATGAACTCTCAAGAGATGGAAACAGCTGTTAGACTTGGTTTAGATATGACAGTTATTATTTTAAATGACAACTCTTATGGAATGATCAAATGGAAACAAGCTGGTATGGGATTTGAAAACTATGGTCTAGATCTTGATAATCCAGATTTCGTAAAATATGCTGAATCATATGGTGCTCATGGTCATAGACCAACATCTTGTGAAGATTTTGCTGAAACATTAGAAAAATGTGTAAATGGTAAAGGTGTTCACCTTATTGACTTAGCTGTAGATTACTCTTTAAATCACTCAATTTTAAATGATTTATTAGCTAATAAACAATGTATCATCTAATATAAATATACGATTATACACACCCAGAAAAAAAGGAAACTAAGAGTAAAAACTTTTGGTTTCTTTTTTTTACCCTTTTTTTTCACCTTCAAACTCCCCTATTTTATTTCATTATTTTCTCAATTCTTATTCCTTTATATGGTGTCTTTTTAACATTAATTTGCTAAAATTCAGGAAGATTTTTAAAATCAAATTATGCAAAAAAACATACATAAAAGGATAAACATGAGTACAATTGAAGTTACATC
>JBATTX010000272.1:0-3647 GCA_049670825.1 Arcobacteraceae bacterium
AAGTGAAACAGATAGTAAAGGCAATATTATTTTTGCAAATGATGAATTTTGTACAGCAGCTGAGTATACTAACGAAGAGTTATTGGGACAGCCTCACAATATGATACGGCATCCTGATATGCCAAAAGCTGCCTTCAAAGATTTGTGGGATACTGTTCAGGACAACAAAGTATGGGAAGGTTATGTAAAAAATAAAACAAAATCTGGTGGATATTATTGGGTTTTTGCAACGGTATATCCTTATACAAATGACAATGGTGATAAATGCTACATCTCTTGCAGACGAAAACCATCTCAAGAGCAAGTTCAAGCACATACTGAACTTTATAAACATATGTCATAAACAAATGGTATAGTAATGGGAATTCTCTATTATATATTAGATCCTATGTGCTCTTGGTGTTATGCTTTTAGCAAAACTTGGGAAACACTTTTAGAAGATTTGCCAAGCGATGTGAAGGTTATTTATGTTTATGGTGGATTAGCACCTCATAGTAGTGTTGATATGCCTTTAGAGATGCAAGAGATGCTTCAACATACTTGGAAACAAATTGACAAAGAAGTAGGTACAAAGTTTAACTATGATTTTTGGACAAATTGTAAACCAAGACGCTCTACATATTTATCGTGTCAAGCTGCTATCAGCGGAAGGCTACAAGGTAAAGAATATGAAATGGTTAAGGCTATACAAGAGCAGTACTATTTAAACGCTTCTAACCCCTCAAATAGAGATATTTTAGAAAAAGCTGCAAATAACATAGGACTTGATATGGAAAAGTTTTCTAAAGATTTAGAATCAGAAGAGGTGATTGCTCTTTTTGACAAAGATTTAAATCTCAGAGATAAAATGAAAACATATAGTTTCCCTTCATTAGTCTTTAAATATAAAAATAATTACTTCCCTATTAAAATTCAATATAATAATCCTCAAGCTATCGTTGAAGATATTATTGATTTGAACTCAAATATCTATTTTTAGTTGTATGCTTTATAAAGTTTTCTATTTAAAAATACAATAAGAAGAATAAATAGAAGTAATAAAGCAAATAGATATATTGTATTATTCCATCCATATTGTGCATAAACGATAGGAGGAATAATTGATCCAATAGTTCCACCTATATAATAAAAACTTAAATACATACCAGAAGTAATAGCTTTTTGTGATTCTTTCAAACTGTTCGCAAGCCTTGTTGCTACTGTGTGAATTGTAAACATTCCAAAACAAAATAGAAATACCATCGCAAATACTATATATGGATTTGAGAACAAAAAACATAGTGTTGCAATAATAAAGACAATTAAACCAAAGATGATAGTTCGAAGTTCTTTTGTAAAAAAGTTGATTATTTTATGAATACTTAAAGAAACAACAATACCGACACCATATCCTAAATATAACAATCCTATTTGTGTCTCTGATACATCTGGAAACTCTGCTTTCATCTTAAATGGTAAAATGTTTAATAACCCTGCGAATACGAAAAATACTATAAACATAAGAGTATAAATAAGAATAAATCTTTTATCTTGCAAGATATGGACGATATCTTTTAGTTTTGGTTTTGTTATATTTGCTTCACCTGAAAATTTGAGTTTATTTATAAAAAATATTCCAATAAGTAAAGCAAAGGACAATCCTATAAAAACCATTCTCCATCCAAATTCAGTAGCAATAAACCCAGACATTACACGACCTACAAGTCCTCCAAATACTGTTGATGCTACATAGATTGACATATTAAATTTGAGATTTACTTTATCACTTGCTAAGATTGACATTGAAGCAGTTAAAATAGCTGGGATCACAATTGCTTCAGCTGTTCTAATTGCTAAAAACATCTCATAGGAATTAGAGAGACTTAAAAGTATATTTGTAATAAATAGTATAATTGATGCAAGAAGTAAAACTTTTTTGGCTACTACATGCTCTAAAATATATCCATAAATTATAGGCGCAATTGCTAAAAAAAGCATTATGACTGCTGTAAATGAAGAAGCTTCTACAATAGATATTTGAAACTCTTTTGCTAAAAGTGGTTGTATGGGTTGTGTAGCATACATAACTGATAAAAGTATAGTAATAGTATAAACTATAATCCAAAGCTCTTTTTTATTCATAGCAGGATTATATCATATAAAATGAAAGATACTCAAAATAGATATAAAAAAAGGCACCAAATATATGGTGCCTTTTTTGAAGTTATGTTTTCTACTTATGGAACATAAGAGATTTTATTGATCCCTAGTCCTGCATCGTATCCTGACATAATATTTGCATTTACAACTGCTTGAGATGATGCTCCTCGTAGGAGATTATCAATACTTGTATTTATAAAAAGTGCAGTTCCATTTTGTTCTACAAAAATATCACAAAAATTTGTACCTGCTGTTGATTTTATATCTACAGGTGTTTCTCGAATTCTTACAAATTCACTATCTTTATAATAGTCATTTATAATTTTTTTCGCATCTATATCTTTTTCTAAAGTACAGTAAACACTCACAAGCATACCTCTCGTAACAGGGATAAGATGTGGTACAAAATTGATGTTGAAATCTTTATTTTTAATGAGATTTATTTTCTCTTTAATCTCTGGCATATGTCTATGTTTCATCGGGTTATATGCAAAAATATTGTCATTTACTGTTACAAATGAGGTAAGCTCACTGAGCTTTTTACCAGCTCCACTTACTCCACTTTTCGCATCAACAAATATATTTTCACCATCTTTAATAAATTCAACAAATGGAAGAAGTCCTAAAAGTGTTGCTGTTGGGTAACACCCTGGATTTGCTACAAGATTCGCATTTTTAATATCATTTTCATAATACTCAGGAAGACCATAAACTGATGATGGTAAGTTTTCTTTATCTTCATGTGGACAATAAAACTCTTCATAAGTATCAAGCTCTAATCGATAGTCAGCACTTAAATCTACAACTTTAACGCCAAGGTTTAATAACTCTTTTGCAAAAGACATTGAAGTTTTATGTGGAAGTGCTAAAAAACACAGTTCTGCTACTTCTGAAATAGCTTGCGCATCTGCTTTTTCTACATCCATATTTATAACTTTATTTAAACAAGGGTGTAAAGCATCAATAGTAGTGTCCCCAGTACTATTTGCGATATAAGTAAGATTAAATTTTGGGTGATTTACTAGAATTTTTACAAGCTCTAAACCTGTATACCCACTAGCTCCAACTATTGCTACATTTAACATAATTTACTCTCATCATAGTATACTTCTTCAATCTCAAACTCTTTTTTACCACCTGGAAGTTGGGCAGTGAATTCATCACCTTCACTTTTCCCTAGAAGTTGTTTTGCTAGTGGTGAATGAAATGAGATGTTTCCAATTTCAGGGTTGCTATGTGATGATGAAACAATTGTATATGTTATCTCTTGTTCCGTTGTAACATCTATAAGTTTCACTGTAGAACCAAAACTGATTTTATCATGTGCTAAAGTAGATGGATCAATGATAACAACTCTAGTAATGAGGTCTTCGAGCTCTGCTATTCTTTTATTGATATTTGCTTGATCCTCTTTTGCAGCATGGTATTCTGCATTTTCTTTTAAATCACCAAGCTGTCTAGCTTCTTCTATTTCAACTAAAAATTTAGGTCTTTGTACAAGTTTCATG